>PLSV01000221.1 GCA_003165235.1 Syntrophobacteraceae bacterium | reverse complement strand
CACGATTTCACCTCCTTCGATACGAAGTGCTAGTCCTTCAACCAGTACTCTGGCGATTTTGCCTCTCGCTACTTCGACGATTCTTCCAAAAGTCTGGCGCGATACTCCCATTCTTTCAGCCGCATGTTCATGGTAGAGCCCTTCGAGATCCGCCAGCCGGATCGCCTCATATTCGTCAATGGACAAAACAACCTCTTCCAGTGACGATGCAGGGACTCCAGCAGGCTTAAAGATCTTACAGACTGGCTCTCCAGCTACTCTGCGGCAACATCGTGGCCTCGGCATTGTTCTTGCCCCTTTCTGACATTATAAGCATATGCTCATAATAGTAAAGCAAAAAATCCTGCTCCCCAGAAAGTGCAAAACGAGCGGGCGGCAAGGAGTCTCAACAAAGTCTTAAGACCAGGGGAAATTGGCTATCAGTCAATTGGCTCTGAAATAGGAGAAGAAAAAAACGAATCCACCCTTTGGAGCAGGGCTGGTAAAACTGGGATCGATTTCCGGAATTCGCTTAGAACGACAGGGACTTTAAAAATCGGTGAGGCCATAGGACAGTATTGAGGGAACACAGTGACACAATAAACAGGGGGCAAAAAAGGAGAAAGCCAGGGTTGGGGGCTCCTGGCTTCCGGGGTAGATAAGTAAGAGGTAACTTAAAAAGTGGTGGGAATCTTGTACTCGAAAATAACAGATTTCCTTCTCCTGACAATCAGGCATGGAGTGTATTTTCCATTTAATAATACAGTATATATGGAGTTGGAGTTCTGCTCGCTGTTCCCTTTTCTGCCTGCCCGAATTAGGGGAATTCCCTACTCAAAGGCGAGCTAAAACATGATAAAGAAGGCATTTGGCTATTTTATGGCGTGAAAGGATTTGAACGGGATCTACCGGCTGCTTCCGACGGTCGTTCAGAAAGAGGCCCACCTGTCTCCCTGCTTGACTCACATACAGAATGGGCACCGGTTGAGAAGCCCCCATATGGCCCCGATGCTGGTCGGTTTTCAGTGAGAATCATAACGGCAACTCGACGAAGCTTATCAGGCCAACAATATAGAAAATCTTCGTCAGTTCGCTGAGTCTTCTCCATTCATCCATCATACGCTCCTCCTCTATTTCCTAAATACCTGAAACTCATGCCCGCACTCCACGCATCTCTTCTCAAAAATCTTAACCGTCTGGACTCCCAAAACCCTGCCCACCCATGAGACAATGTTGGTAAATGATAGCTTTGATTTCACATTCTCGCTTCCACACTCCGGACACTTCGCTTTGCCTGGTGGATCTTGAATAATCATGGCTCGACCTCCCTTTGCTGAGTGTCGTTGTTGGCGGTGACGACCTGAGTCGCGATCAGTCGGCTGAAAGTAGATAATGGATCAAATTGTTTTTGTATTCATATATGTAGGGAGGGAGCATCATTTTAGTATTGGCGCCGGCCGTATGCTACAGGGTGCTACAGGGTCGGACCAAGATAGCATCGCGCCAGTTGAAGGTTTGTTCTCCAGAAACAGGCCTTTTTCGTGCTTAGAAGGCCATTTCAGGCCGTTAAAACATCGCTGCAAGAAGCTTGGGAGTTTCGGAGACCGGGTTCGCCATGCGTTCCGCAAATTCTGCGTCCCTTCGCCTTCATCCCAGGTTCACCCTTTATGACCTCGACAAATTTCCTGCTCCTCGCGGCAATGCTCCCGGTCCACTTGCCTTCCCGGACATGTTCGGCCCGGACAGGATTATTCTTGCGCCAAGTTCTCCCGTGCATGATTACTTCTTCTTGAACGCATCGCCCGCCGGAATCTTGAGACCATCTCTCGAAAATTCCAGCCTTGCCTCCAATGAGTCGGCGCAGTCCTGTCTCCACTCTATCATTTGCCAAAGCACCCCCAAACCATCTTTTGGCAGCACCAGGGCTTCTCTTCTTTTTTCTCCTGTAAGCTGGGTATTTACAACTTTCACTCCTCGTTTTTCTAAGTGTTTGATTGCGCTTGCGATGTCATCGACCTGAACACCGACATGGTGAATGCCGGGGCCCCCTCGCCTCACAAGGAATTTAGCAAAGCTGCTGGCCGGTGTTGTAGGCTGCTCCATTGATATGATTTTGTCACCCCAGGTGAGGAATGCCATTTTCATCTGCAACTCTTCATTGTCTACAATAAAATGAAACTTGGCGCCAAAGAAATCACAGAATTGTTTAATAGCTTTCTCCAAGTCCGGGACGCAGATAGCGAGATGATCCAGGGTCATGACATTCATACTATTTGTTCCTCCTTCAGCAATAATGGATCGCAAACGTAACCGTGCGGCTTATCCATCTATATGGGGCCAACAGTCATGTCAACCGAATTGTGTAGACCTGAATAATGAATCAACTTGGGCCGCTATGGGGTCGTGGGTCGCTACGGGGCCGGACCAAGATAGCATCGCGCCTGTTAAAGGTTTGTTCTCCAGAAACAGGCCTTGTTCGTGTTTGGAAGGCCATTATGGGCCACTAATACGAAGTTGCGTTCAAGTTGGCGCCAAAAAAAGCTGAAAAGCTCTCCATGCCCGGAGCATGATCCTGCTCTATATGGCGCTGCGGCGGGGCCCGGCAAGTGCTGGGCAACCGCCGCCAGCGCCGAGCGGTTGGTCGCGCGCAGACTTGCGCGGCCAAATCTTGCGGGGTGCGGGACATCTTTAAAGTGAAAAATTACTTCCCCGCTCTTTTCGGTTCCTTCAACTTGAGCGCAACTTAGTATAAAACATCGCCGTAAGAAGCTTGGGGTTCCCAAAGACGGGTTCGTCATCCGTTCCGGAAATCCTTCCTCCCTTGCGCTCATTCACCGCAGAGGCGGGGCGTAGTCCGGTCAGGGAGAGGCCGCAGAGGGAAAATGCTTTCCATTCCTTTTTGTCTGTGTCTCTGTGGCGAACGTTTACCGTCCCTTACCCTTCACCCATGCCCTTATACGCCTGCTTTTTGGGGCATGTTGAACGCAAAAATGCCGTTCGCCTCCATAAAATTGACCCGGCGCAAATTTCGGGGTATTATACCCCTAGCATATTTGCACTGCAGGGGGTCTGCGAAGGCTAATCCAACAGCGACAAGGTCTTATCGAGAAGCCCGTTCCTGTGGAAGATGCTCTACGGTTCATGCAATTCATGTCCGGTATGGATGCGGTTGTCGCCGATTTCGACATGGTCTGATCGGCATTTTTTCTTGCGGGTTTTGAATGGAACATCATGGGGTATGTCATGAAAGAAAAAATTGGATTTATGGGATTGGGTTTAATGGGTTATGCCATGGCGCTGAATATCGCCAAGGCCGGGCGCCCGCTGACCGTTTATAATCGGACGCCGAAGGATTTGGGGAAACTAGTGAGTCTTGGCGTTGAGACTGCCGCTACTCCCAAATCTTTGGCGGAAAGATCCGATGTGATCATATCCATGGTTACCGGCCCCGAAGCCATAAACAATCTGCTTTGGGGCAAAGATGGCGCTGCTGAGGCGTTTGACCGGAATAAAACATACATCAACATGAGTTCTGTCTCCCCGAAGTTTACGACGGAGCTCGGGCAAAAACTCGCTCATTCAGGGGTTTGCTTCATAGATGCGCCGGTTTCCGGATCCAAAAAGCCCGCCGAAGATGCGACTCTGCTCATTCTGGCGGCAGGAGCACAGGACAGGGTGGAGGCGCTCACACCTTTATTCAGGACAATGGGAAAACAGGTTGTCTACTGTGGCGGGCTTGGCCAGGGATCGATGATGAAAATGGCCAATAATCTTCTTTTGGCCCTTATGGTCGAAGGTCTGTCAGAGACATTGAACTTCGGGAAAAAGGGTGGACTCTCAGAAGAGGCCATGCTTGAGGTCATACTCAAGGGACCGTTAAGCTGTGCAATATTCCAGATGAAATGCCAGGCGCTCACGGATGGTTGCTACGATCCGAATTTCCCGTTAAAGCATGCGACAAAAGACCTCAAGTTCGTTATCGACACTGCGTATGACATCGGTGCGCCTGTGCCGGTCGGGCAGACATTGCTTGACTTGTACAGCACAGGGGTCAACAAGCATTGGGGTGACTTGGATATCTGCGCAATTGTAAAGGTTTTGGAGATGTGCAACGCATGAAAGGGCGTTAGACGAACCCAAAACGCCCTTCGAAATTTGTTGATGATCAGGTTGATGCATTATTGGGAGCGAAAGAAGCATCTCATCGTTGAGCTATTCCCGATAAAGGAGTTTATCAGCCCTGAGCAATTTTTTGCCTTAACTGCCTCAACAGGTCATCAAATGAGCTTCTCAATAATATTGACTCGAACTGGCTGTGGTAGTTGGCAACCAGGCCTATCCCCTCGATGGAGACATCGTATACCTTCCATTTCCCGTCCTTGAGGCGGAGGTAGTAATCGATAGGGGCCTTGCCGGGCTTGGCCCCGACTTCAAGGGTCTCGATGACGGCAAAATCTCCTCCAACCTGTTTCCGGTTGAACGTGAACTTTTCATTCGTATACTTTTCGATCCTTCCGATGAACGTGTTAAAGAGCAGTTGACTGAATTCCCGCGTAAATTCCTGCTGCTTTTCGGGGGATTGATCGTTCCACCGTGTTCCCAGGGCGTGCTTCGCTATCTCGTCAAAATCAAAGTATTCGTCTACGTATTTGTCCACGGCCGTTCGGATTTTTTCCCTGCGGACCTGGGTGTTTTCAGGGTATTTTTGGAGGAGTGCAAGCACCTGGTCCGTACCGTTTTTGATTACTGCCTGCGGATCATCGGCCGCTATCGCCTGTGAGGCCCACAAACAAAGACAGAGCGCTGAAATCAGCATTTTGGAAATGGAACGTCTGCTCACCCATCCAATGCGTGAATAACCTGCAATCATTGTTTTTCCTTAACTCCCATCTTGAGGAACAGCCTGCAACTTCAGAAGGTCCCCGATGGCCCGCAGTCGCATGACCGCCCTCCAGGAGCTTCATCGAGCAAACACTATGCTTCCTGACGCCGGGATTCAAAACTGGTTGTATGTTTCATGGTAAAAAAGAAAAGGAACCCATCAGACACAGGTGAGAATCCAATGGGTTCCTCAAATGGTGACATTTTGCGTTATTCTCTATCAAATTCCCTCTCTTTGTTGGAGGTTCAACTCGAATGTCCTTTTAACCTAACGATTTAATTGTATCCGGATTTTGGAAGAAATCAACCCCATCCCCGACGAATCTTTGTCTTTTTTCAACAGGTTGGCACAACAGTCCTGCGGACCGGGCAGGCTGTAGGCGCCTCGACCGCTATGCGGGCCGAGAAGTGCAGCGACATCGCTGAACCCCTCCGATCTTCAATACTCTCTTGCTTTATTCAAACATGGTTACAGTTCACCGGGGCGCGTCATTGCAGACGTGTTCTCATACGAAATTGCGTTCAAGTTGGCGCCAAAAAAAAGCTGAAAAGTTCGGGGGTTGGGGGGACATTTGCCCATAAGCGCTTAAATAAGAAACTAGTGTTGCATTCCTGAAATAGTTCGATATTATAGTCAGTAGATATAGAGCTCTAGGAGCCAATTCTGGCTATCGCAAAATATCGATGAACTTACGGAATGCTACACTAGTACATTGTCAACAAAGTT
>PLSV01000363.1:53680-60280 GCA_003165235.1 Syntrophobacteraceae bacterium | reverse complement strand
TATTTATAAACTCACGGATTCAGGGATATTCTAATCAAAACTTGCAAGAAAAATGCCGATCAGATAACTCTAAGCAGTCTCAGGGCATACTCCCATCCTAGCAATTGATAGCTTCTAGGCTCAATGAAGGCTCGAGTTTACTGGGCCACTCACACAATTTCTTGGCATTAATTTGAAGGGTTCAATAGGGTAAGGATTGGAAACCAGGATGAAAGGCTTTGATCTGGATCTACCGTCTGCTTCCGACGGCCGTTCAGTGGAGGTTTAACTGTATCCATGCCTGGGTCGCATGCACAATGGGCACCGCTTGAGAAGTTCCCTCCAGATAATGCCAGCGACCGCTCTCTATTCAATCTTCCCGTTCAAGCAAATGGCGCCGATGGCTTCAAACTTGCCCTGTGCCTCATTTCTAGTGGGCTGGAGGGGGCAGATGCCCGAATTGTTCACACTCAGCACGACGAAATAATAGTGGAGGCCAGAGAAGATATAGCGGACCAAGTGAAGGTCATTGTGAAGGAGTCTATGGAAAACACTTTCAAAAAGATCATCCCAGAGGTCCCGTTTGTGGCGGAGATCAGAGTGGCTGAGGCTTGGGGATGAGATGCGGAATAAGAAACTTGATCGCCCCTCTACCGAAGATACTGCGGGATATCAACATATGGAAAGAAGAATGGATGCGACTTTCTCGCCGTGTGGGATCAACATTAGGAAAGATGCAGCAACTTTTTGGCCAACTTCCCGGACTATGTCGGGTGACTAAGCTATCTTACGACACCAGCATGTTGTTAAGACAAACAGGGGGTAGACGGATGTCTCCTCTAGTTCCAGGTCATACAAGAGTCCACGATAGATCATGTCCCTGGGTTACCCGTTTTGCTGGTCCAGTTCCATGCAAGGCACAACTGCATCGACAGGGCACAGATCCCATCCTCCGGGTGCTCGGCGAGCGACTAACTCAATTCAGATCTAAGATAAAAACATATCCGAAAAATGCGTCATATTGCTCATCATACACATTGCATGCTCGCCCTTTATTCGCTGGGCTGGGAGGCGCTCTCCTTCCTCACGAAAAACAACCGGAGCGGCGGTACGAACGCTCAGAGCGGCCCGAGTCGTCATATAAGCCCGAATCCCAGGCCCAGGGCAATTCCGAGGAGCATGACGGCAACCAGGACCTGGATGGCGCGCATGGTGATCTTCTTCATGAAACGGGCGCCAAGGAATGCGCCAAGGAATGCCGAAGCCGTTGCCGTAGCGAGTAAAGGCAGGTTCTCAGTCCCCCCCGGCAAGGAAAAATGAGAGCCATAGACGCTAAGACGGGTGAAGTCCACAAGGCAGGCTATTACAACTCCTGTTGCGATATATCCCGCTTGAGACAACCCTGCCTTCAGGAGAAATGGGCTTCTCAATGCCCCCTGATTACCTGAAAGCCCTCCAAAGAATCCACTCAGGGATCCCACCAAGGGGAAGGTATTTCCTGTCAAAGGAGACTTTGGCAAGTGTGGGAGCAAGCTCGACTATCGAAAAGACCACCAACAGCACGGCGATTACAACCTTTACGGGGGTAGCCTCGAAGGACTTTCCAAAGAGCTGGTAGGCTGCCAGAGCCTTTAGCCCCGATAAGATAAGGAGGGTCTTTGCCCCGAGAAAGGCAAATATGACGGCGGGAATCCCGAACCTGAGCACAACTCCCTTGTCGGTGTGCTTCCCGACGAGCAGGAGCTTGAAGAGATTGTTCAGAAAGTGGACGATTGCCGTGAGGGCAATGGCCACTTCCACAGGAAAAAAGATCGCGAATACCGGCATAAGGATAGTCCCGAGACCAAAACCCGAGAAGAGGGTCAGCCCGGAAGTGAAAAGAGCTGCAAGACAGACAACAAAGTAGATCATTGCAACCTCTCATCCTGAGTAATGCGTCAACTTAATCAGCAACGGATGCTGAAGCGCATTTTGCACCTAGATTTCACCTGAAAGACCTCTTGGAACACCCAGAAGGCCCATTAAATTGTCCCAGAGAAGCTCTTGGAACGCGCAGAGTCCATAAATGATAAATATCCCAATCAAAACACGCAAGTGGGGATGCCTAATGGTTAATGGCACCGGCGACCGCATATATTCGAAAAACATTGCATCCATGTACTAACCTACTAAAATGAATGGTGCCTCTGAACTTTGAAGTTTTCCGTTTACCTTTCCGACAAAGGATTCCCCATGCCAAAAAAACTCATCGAAATTGCAGCAGAAATCGTTCAGAATCAGGTGTCCCTCACCCCAATGACCACCGCCGACATTGCTGCTTCTCTTCGGCAGGTTTTCATCACTCTCCAGGAAATGCGAAAAGCTGAGGCGGGAGGAATCGACATTGAAGTTACTCAGCCAGCCGCAGAGGAAGCAGCCGAAACGAAACTCAGCCCAGCAGATTCGATCCAAAACGACAAAGTGATCTGTCTCGAATGCGGGAAAGAGATGAGACAGCTCACTCAGAAGCATCTCGTTTCCCATGGCATGGATCAGAAAGAGTACAAGAGGAAGCACGGATTTTCGATGAAAACGTCATTGTCTGCGAAGTCATTGTCCAAAGCCAGAAGCAAAGCAGCTAAAAAGAGGGGACTGCCAGAGAAGTTCAGACAATATCTGGAGGCACGGGGGCAAGCGAAAGCCAAGGCGTCCAAACCAGCGGCAGCATCCAAACCAGCGGCAGCGGAGAAAGTGACAGCCGGCAAACCGAAACGGACGAGACTTCGGAAGAAGAATGCGGTTTGATTTGCTGTAATCGGAGAAAATCCCTTTAGCAGATCCGTGGCGCCAAGCTTCTCTGGTGCTGGATTGATGACTGACGTTTTCAGCAGGCGCCTTAATTCGCCTCAATCGCTTGACAGACTTCAGTCTATCCTGGAGAAAATGATGAACCGGCTCGAGCAATTCCTGGGCAAGGCGTGTGATGGATGTCGTTTATGTCGATATGCAAGAGATAATCCTGCAACGATGATTGGTAAGATTATGGCCTGGCACGGAAAATGGTGCTCGGCATGGAAGGCCCAGCAGGAGATTGAGCGTGAACGGCAGCAAGAGGCAAAGAGGATGAGTAACTCACGTAAGGGGTTAAGGAAGAAAAGGTGAAAGTGTATTTTGCCGGACCGCTTTTCTCGGAGGCAGAGAGGGACTGGATACGATCATCAATCTTTCTTCGCGTGGGGAATGAAACGACTGGTTTCGCGACTGACATCAGCAACCGTTCATTATGGCAAGAGGACGGCAAAGTAGAAGGAACCGGAAACAAACCGAAGACCGAACCTGTAGGCGCATTACAATTAACCCGTTACGATTGGGCTGTGGCAACGTGGCTGCGGGCGCCAATGGCAGGTTTTAATCTACCCCAAAGTATAGGTTTGTCACAACAATAGATCTGGACGGAGAAAACTACCATCAGCGCATTTTCCAGCGTTTTTTTCCATCCGATCGGCTCACCCACAATATCGTAACATCCACAGGTGATAGGGGTGCCCTTGTGCATGTTTATAAGGATCATTACATCGAATATTATCAGAAGCAATCCGATCACTACTACTGATGTCCGCGACTTGAAACCGATGATTAAAAAAAGCCCGAGGACGAATTCTATCCAGGGCAATATGACAGCTACCAAGTTCAGCAACATGAAGGGAACCAGCCGGTAATGGGCTGCTGCTTCAGCGAACTGGGCAGGATAAAGTATTTTGCTCAGGCTCGCGTAGATGAAGAAACATCCCAGGTAAACCCTGAACGCAAACGATAGATACGCGCTCGTTATCACTTGTTTAATAAAAGAGCGGATCATTTTGAATCCTTTTGCTCAACCGGATACCCGTTGGCCTCCCATGCGACCAGGCCACCGTCAATGACTTTCACATCCGTATATCCCCGAAGCACCAGTTTGCTCGCAAGTTCCAGATCATACGGCCTGCTTATCGTATTTCCGTAAACCACTATCTTTTTAGCCTTGTCTTCTTCGGAAAAGTTCATCAGGTAAACGATATCGAAAAGGGGCATCGGTATGTTGACCGAACCCTTTATATGCCTGTTCTGGTAGAAATTGCTCGGCATGGCGTCCACAATAAGAGTCTGTCCCTGCCGGTAGTCTTCCATTGCCGCAGAGGAGCTGATCGAAGAGATAGACTCTGCGTCCGGGCGCTCAGGGAAGAGAGGAATTCCGTAGGGATTGGAGATATTAAATGTCATCGCCAGAAGGACGCTAATCCCGATGACAAAGAGAAAGTCGAACAGGGAGAGTCGGGATGCCCTGAATACCTTGTTTGCTTCTTCTTCTATGATTTGCTGGCCTTTGAGGAGCCAGCGGCACATTTCCCTGACGAAGTTTCTGAAAAGATCCGGGTAATCCCGCAGCAAGCGCTCAAATTGCTCTTTGGGCAGGCAAACGAGGTGGGTTTCGGCGAGGCTTTCGACATTGGCGGTATGTGGCGCCCCTGCTAGAAGAGCTAACTCGCCGAAGTGCTCGCCCGATCCACATACAGAGATCTCCCTCTCGATCCTGTTCTCACGCCTGACAAAAACCCTGACTCGACCTGAACCGATGATATAGAAAGCATCTGCCGGGTCCCCCTCCTGGAAAACGAACTCGTTCGGCTGCACAACCCTGCTTTGAAGGGTTCGGGAAAGCTCATCGAGTTCAGCCGTGGGCAGATCCCGAAATGTTGAGCGTCTTAGCAAATCTTTTCTGTTTTCCGATTCAATATCGGTCATTGCTGCGCTACTTTTTTTGTGTAATGCCTTCAATTGCTTTAGAAACCGGTCAGGGTCTCGAATGACCCGAGTTTCCATGATGAACTACTCTATGTGGTTGTTTCTGAATTGCTATGTAAGCTTTCAGAATCTTTGAATTACATTGTTTAGATAGATTAGTTCTGGAGCGGTATTCGTGTGTCTATATCCTCTATGTTTGCATACAAACACAAGGATCTGGGAATGTAAATAATGTCAATAATGTATTTGTGCACCAGATGCGCAGTACACTGGTCTTACATACCGGTCCCACGTGTTATGGAGATATTTATCGGAATAATGCATCAGGCTGGACGGGATGCGCGCCCAACCGCACTTTCGGGGTTGCATTCCACACGCAAAAGCTCACCTAACGCCCAAAAGGCCCGTTTCATTATTCTATTGCTTAATCCAACGCGCAAAGTGTAGTCAACTGAATGGTGGTCAGTGCCCTTTTACGGGATACCACCATTCCCACAGCTGTGAACGTGTTCTGGTTCATGGAGAAGGGACGACAGACGCTTGATGGAGCGGCCGCGGGAGCGTGATGGTATTTTGTCCTTTTTAATATCTGTAGTTTTTACAGCGAAAACGAACACAGGTATTCAGGGACTTTGGTGGTACATAGATCCATCGCTTTCTTTGCCACCATTGCCGTTCTCAACTTCTTTGCTGATTGCCCGGAATTTGCCTACCGTGCATTGATATTCGAAAAGGCAATTACGGCACAACTTTATAATTGAGTTTAAGCCAGATTTCCAGACCCTTACCGACAGTACGAACATCTACACAAGCCCGTAGTCCTAAAAGCTTTATTCAATGCCTCATACTGCCTACCCCTGCGTCGAAATAAGGCAACCCCTACCAGGGATTTACTGTATCGACCGGATTCCCCTTCCATCGCAGTTCGGCTTTACTACGCAAAATTCTCATCTAGAGGAGGAGTTTATGACCCACTCTCAGACCCGTCGGTTGGTTAGCCTTCACAAAAGGGCCGCGAAACACTGGGAAAACTATAAGGAGCTTTCAAAGGACCAGAGCGGACAGTCGAAAGCGCTCAATCATCTGATGAAAGCAGACCGGCTTAATCGTCAGATTTCGGGCATGATAAGGGATATCAGTTCGGCTCAGCTATGGATCGAAGAAGAGAAGTCCTCCGGATTCCAGTTCCGCTCATCACAAATGACGATGCCGGGGCACTGTCGCTAATTTCACTTCAGACCTTTGGTTCTCTTGCCGACAATATCACTGAGGTCTCATACCCCGTCCGAGAGCCGTGAGTAGGACCAGTTGTGGTGCCTTCCTTCTCGGCTCTCACCATTTTAGCGGGTTCATCACTGGGGCTGGTTGGGCTCGATATTTTGCACTCCTCAGTCACTCTCCCCATTCATTCCCGCCCGCAGAATACCCGAGCACTTGAATGTAACCACCTTCCTCGGCGGCAGCGTAACCGGCTCTCCCGTCTGTGGATTCCTCCCTATACGCTGATGCTTTTCTTTCACTGAAAATTTCCCGAACTCGCTGATGAGAACGTCTTCGCCGTTTTGTAAGGACTGTTTTATCAGCTCGAAAAGGGTGTCGATGACTTGGGCTGACTCGGTCTTGTTGAAAATGTTTTTGGCAAAGAGTGCTTCGATGATGTGGCTTTGGTGATAGTTATGGATTGCTCCAAAATTTGAGCGTGAAATCCTGATGTATCCGGGCAAATTCAATGGGAGCTTGTGGGGGAAGAGAAAATAAACCGCACTGGGTCTCTGGAGGTAAGGATGGAACAAGCCACCAGTTGGACATTTATGTGATGAACCAATCATTTATCAACCGCCAGTTAAGGGGCGATTTCAA
>PLSV01000363.1:29707-53645 GCA_003165235.1 Syntrophobacteraceae bacterium | reverse complement strand
AGCAATTGCCTCATGCACGGCATTGCAAAAACGAAACACAGACCGGTGGCGTGCACCGAAGCTTCTGGAGTATACCTGTTCACTCTGAAGCCCCTCTATATCCAATGCGCGAGCCACTGTCTTCAATCCCTTCAGTCCCCCGGATATCATAGCCCCAAACCCCAGCAACTCGAACGCCTCCGTAAATACTACCGCACCATCTACCGCTGTCAAATCTGCAAAGAGATTCGCGAGGTCAAAAACAGCCTCATCCAACAGAGCAAGGGATTCATCGGTGCTAGCCGCATACTCATCCCATCCAATGAGCTCGCCTTTGTTTGCTTTCCGGCCATGCACCTCCGCAATTGTGTTCATAAGGTTCACCAGCAAAGTCTGAAATCTTTTTTGTGTGGTCTCATCAGTCACCATGTATTCAATGCTTAGGTATTGGTTTTCCTGGAACACTTGCCCAACCATTTCGGGAGGGATAGCGAGGATTGTGCCACCGTGACCGGAATTTCTGACAGAACTGATGATACGCCTGACTACTTGTTGGGCAATTGTGCGAGCAATACTGGGATTGAGATCCGCCCATGGCTTCTTGGCTGCATCCTTTGCCGCTAAGTGTAACCCCCACAGCCTGGAGCGAACTGAGGCAGAACCGGCGGAAAGCCAGCCTGAGTCAAAAACTTCGTGTGTAGGGGAAATGATCTGACCACGATTTAATGTTGCAATAGTCAAAGGACCTTTGCAGACGGTTATTCGACCAGGATCAGTCACGTAAACGACCAGCGAAAGGGGCAGCGCGGGTGCGATCTTCCTTCCGCCGTATACATTTTGGACCCATCGAGACCCGGAGTGGACAATACCCCAGATTTGCAGACCCTCTTGAGCGCCATGTCTTACTCCAATCAGAGATCGATAAAAATCGGTCGCGGGAGATAGCCTCTGTAGTGCATACTCATCAAAAGGTTGCGGCTCGCTAAACGGAAGTCGATGCAGGCCGGCAGGTGGTCCGTCTTTGCCGTCGAAACAGCCGGGCTCTCTCAAAATGAGACGGAACCGCACGGGTCTGTCTTCCTCCCTCATAAGACTCGCCTGGTAACAACATGAGAGAAGATGCTCGAGAATGTTCTGACCAGGGAGAGAATCCTCAGGGCCGCAATCGATTACTCTGCTCAATTCATTTAACCGAGTATCGCCCCAGTGGTCAGTAACATAGCGGGCGAGATCCTGTGCGTTTGCAAGCGACATATCTATTCCTCACAATTCTAACTCATTGGCTGGGAGATACCTTACCCTGTTTCCAAGTAGATGGCAAGTTCCACATAACTGTATTGAATCGTTCAGGTTCCCTTGCCGGTTAGCTCATTTCTGATCGGAGATTCTTTGCAAAGCCGGAAGGAAAAAGGACATCCCTATTAGCCGGTCAAAACCCTCTCTTCCTCTGTTCTGTGATATATTCGGTCTACTGAGTGGATTTTCCGAAGAGGATTCCATGCTCACAGAGCTACAAGGACAGATCGAGAGGATAACCTTCACCAATGAAGAAAATGGCTTCACCATGGCAAAGGTGAAGATTCCAGGTCGGCAGGAACTTGTCTGTGCGGTTGGAAACCTTACTGCGAATTGCAAGAGGAATTTGATTTATACGGGAATCACTCCTGGTCGGAAACTGGTCGTGATGGTCGGGACCAGAAAGGATTTGGCCATTGCCGTTAAGAACAACAAAACCCAGAAACGCTATACCCGCCTAACACAGAGATTAATCGGATCTCGCGCAAAGCCCAAGTAACGGAGAGCCGCAGTGAACATGGGAAAAATGACGAAGGAAAGAGGAGTACATACTTTTATTTGAACTGACTAAAGCTTTTAATTTTTCAGGGAGCACCAATGCAGCGACTATGGACCTATGAGGATTTTGTGGGGCGTTTGGCTCATTCCAGCAGTCTTGTCCGGACTTGGGCGTTTGATATTATCGAGAAACGATTTCCGAGGCGCTACACACCCGATGTCGCCAAATTGATTGGTGACCCTGATCAGCATCTGGCCTGTGCAGCACCGAGATATCTTGCACGTTGGAAGGCAACCGAATTTGCTGCCGATATTTTGGATTGTATGCTCAAAAGTCGAGGAAACGTCCCAAGCAACTGTGCCATTGCCCTGGGTGATATGTCTTACGAGCCGGCCGTGAGTCCCGTTCTCGAGATGTTACCCCACTGTGAGGATCTGAACACTTTCCTAGGTATTTTGCATTATCTTGGCAAAATTCATCGTGAGGATTGTCATCATGCTCTTCAGGAAGTTTTTCTACAGATACAAGGACGGGACTGGGCAGAGGTTGCTGCCTTCCATCTACTTGAGCATTCTCATACGGAAGATGTTCCCATGGTCCTCGAAGCTTTCTTCAGCAGCGTCGCCCAGAGTCACGGGCATGACCGTTTCCTGAAGAATTTGGCTTATTCCGTTAGTGCGGGACAGCTCTTTGATGATTTTGCTCAGCCTTATGGGGTAGACATTCTGGGCGATTCACAAAAGACAATCTTGGCGGTGCTGAAGCGGCATTCGATCACTGAACCCGAACCAAATCTGACAGTTGAACTCACTCAGTTGATTAATCGTGGGGAGCACGCTCATATCGCCACCTCCCTTATGTTCAATGCGCAAAATCTGGTTCGATCACGGTTTCCGGACCAACACTCGAAAGATTCCCTTCCTCAAATCTATACCTTGGATAAACTGGCCCTGACATTTCTCGAAGAGTTTTCACGGCGTGCTTCCTCTTTCAGTAAGGCAGGTGAGAACAAAAAAATCATCAGGAGCCTCATTTCTGCGGTCCTTGCAAACTATTTTTCGATTGTTGGCAGGGAAGCGTATACCCGTGCCTTTGCACCCAAAGCGAGTCGTGATGATTTGTTAAATAGCCTCAAGCTTGCAGGTGCTGAGTTCCCCGAGACACTACAGGATCGGTTGGTCGAATTATCACCCGTCACAGAACTCAAGGCGGCTTTGAGTGAGGATTTGCTCACATGGGGAGACATCTGGACGGTTCGGTTGATGGGGCGCATTGGGGACAGCGCATTCGTTCCGGATTTGGTTCGAGTTTTGAGGCACTCCGATAGTTTATCCTATATTCATGAAGACGCTATCAGGGCTTTAAATGGAATCGACGAAAGCGGCCATGAAGAGATCTTCAGTGCTATCCAACGCGAATATGTAAGCAATGAAATTAGTGTCCTGGCTTTGCTGGAACACCTCCCTTACTCAGAGGTATCCGATTTTGCTTCGCAACTTTGGAGAGAGGGCAAGGTTGACTCCTTTGAAATGTACGGGAATTGCCTGGAAGGAATAGGAGATGCCAGAGGCATAAAGGTTCTCAGGGAACTCTATCGGGAAGTCGACGTCATTGATGATTCTCTGGAAACGCTGAGTGTAATTCATTCCGAAGAAATCCCTGAACTGCCAGAACTGCGCCGTAGAAGAGTGGAAGATCAAGACCGCCAGCTCCGGCGCCAAAAAGAACTGAACGAAATGGCTTCTAAGGCCTCTCTCAAAGATGTTTACTCCCAATCCGAGGATCGGCTACCTGCCAAGGTCCTCCCCATGACGGTTGAAAAAGTTGGACGGAACCAACCATGCCCCTGCGGGAGTGGGAAGAAGTACAAAAAATGCTGTCTGCTGAAACAGTAATGTCCGTAGTGCAACAGACTGGATAAACCATTACGAAGCGAAAAATCAAGGAATTCAAAGAATTGAATAGTGCAGGTTCCCTTGCCGGTTGCATAACCAACAGCTCATTTCTGATCGGACATCCTCCATGGAAACAGCGGAGAAAAGGACATCCCACCCATCAGCCGGTCAAAACCCTCTCTTCATCGGTTCTGTGATATATGCCATCAATAATCCCGGTCATTTCCCACCCTTCGGACCATCTTTCGCCCGATAATTCAAAACTATTTTCAGGCGACACTTCCTCCAAAAAAGCAAAGAAAATGTTTGACACGGGAACAACTTTCACCTAATATTCACCTTACTATCGAAGAGGCACGAAGCGCATCCTCTTTCAAAAAAATAGGCAAGGGTAAACTGGCTGGAAACATAACTTTTCAGAACAATTAGAGAGGTCTTGGAGGGAAAGATGGGCGTTGACCTTTACACGTTGAAAAAAAAGGCCGTGAGGGCGCTTGTACCAAATGGGATTAGGGAAACCGTTTACTTTCTCCAACTGGCCGTTGAGAACGCTCTCTGGCAGGATTCGCAAGGGACGGTAGACTCTGCTGTCAGATATGCGCACAAGGAATGGGAGGAACATAGCCAGTTTCCCAAGCTTGTCGTCCAGGTTGGGAGTGAAGGCCTTCCGCAGTCAGGATCTCCTATCTTCAAGTGGCCATTTTTCAAACGGCCATACTGCTTTGATCACGAACTTCCTGCTCCTTTCGGTTATCTTGGTGAGAAAGAAATTTGCGGGTATCTTTTCCGAACTGTCAGAGAACAAGCTCGCCTCAATATTGTTGAGACAGCACGGCGGATTGATGAAGGCTCAACAGAAGCCTATAAGGACTTCTGGCATGGAAAGGTGTTTGAGTCCGGCGAAGAGTTTCTCAGGTTCCAGGGTCGGTTCATGCAATCCGATGATTGGAATAAAAAATCCCAGGAAAGTGGCTACGATGTCATGTCTCCGAGGATTTCAAAGATCCTTAGCCTGATTAGATTCATCGAGGGAAAAGGGCAGGGAGCCTCACCGGCGGACCTGCATTTCCTGGGGTCCTTGAAGGAGAAAGCAGTGCAGTTCGGGTGCGCATGCTAACCCAGGCGATAGGAGGATATTCTATGGGACTCACCCCGGCGCAGGAACGGGTATATCGGTTTGTGCGAGCCTATATCGATCAGCATGGCTATGCGCCATCCTACGAGGAAATCCGAAGCAATCTCGGATTCCAATCCTTGAACGCCGTCTTCAAGCATCTCAAGCTGATAGAGGAGAGAGGTTATCTCAGGATTCCATGGAAGAATAAGAAGCGCGCCCTGGAACTGGTTCCTCTTCAAACCGGAAGTGAATCCATTGCATTTCTCGGAGTCGTGGCGGCTGGGACTCCCATTGAGGCCGTTGAGGTGCCTGAATCCATTGAAGTACCGGAAAATTTCCTCGGGAATGGAGGTAATTTTGCTCTGAGAGTCAAAGGGGATTCCATGATTGACGAAGGAATCCGGGATGGAGACATCCTGATCATTACCAAGCAACCTCATGCGGAAAACGGGCAAACTGTGGTGGCCCTTGTGAATGGGGAGTCAACGGTCAAAAAGTTCTATCACTACGGAGAGGAGATAGAACTTCGCCCTGCAAATGAAAGCATGAAGCCTATCCGGGTATCTGCCGATGAGGTGGAGGTTGTGGGGGTGGCGATGGGCCTTTTAAGAAACTACCGTCAAAGATCACGTTCTATAAAGTAAGCGTTCGGCGAGCCCCACGTTGTAAGTCAAATCGAGACCTGCCATGATCTTCTGCAGAACCCAACAGGAGATCGCATTACAAGAAACCTCAATCTGAGAAGCCGTGGAAAAACTGGGGGCCTTTTTACTTCATCTTCGATAATCGTCGATCATCGAAAACCTAGTAAAATCAATGTATTTTAAGGTAGGTAGGATTGACCGCTCGTCCTTTCACGCCGCCGACGCCGGTTCGACCTTGGCGGGAAAAATGGTAGAAAGGGTTGTCGCTCGCGGCAATGGGACAATGGGCAAAGCTGAACTATTTTCTTGCCATCAGAACGACTGGCCCACCACTATTTTTGCTGGTGACTTATTGGTGACTCGTTACTTATTCTCCCCTTGAAAAGCTGGAGCCGGCGATGGGATTTGAACNNGACCTGCTGATTACGAATCAGATTAAATATTGTTTTCTTGTGTTTCCTCCTTGTATATTCTTATTGCTAAAACAGATATTTACCTGTACAATCTATTCCCTGAGTTTTCTCGTTTTGGCTGCATTTTTCTACAAGCGTGCACGCAATATGCACGCAGTTACCCGGCAGTCAGGCTTATTCTGAATTAGCAGGAGGACAAACAGGATGGCTATTCAAGTTTATTGCACCCACTGTAGAACGAGCAACGCCTTGGACACGAAGACCTGCAAGAAATGCGGCGCGATTTTTGACAGAAGTAAGAAATTCCGGGTTGCCGTGAGCGTGAAGGGAAAGAGGACCTCTTTAATTCTCCCAAACCTGACCCTTGCGCGAGAGGAGGAAGCGAAGCTCAAAAACGAAATGTTTCGGGAAAACCTTGATATCCAAAAACCGAAATCAGTTCCAACTCTTGACCAAATCTGGGAAAGTTACCTTCCGTGGGCAAAGCAACACAAAAAGACCTGGAAGAATGACGAATACCATTATGGGAAACACTTGAAACCGCGTTTTGGAGACAAGAGGCTGGACTCCATCTCGCCGATGGCTGTCGAAGGAATGAAGCTTGAGCTAAGACAGAGCCTCAACCGACAAGGAAAACCCTATACGAACGCCACAATCAAGCATCAACTCGTCCTGCTTAATAGGCTCTACAGCATTGCACGGAAGTGGGGCCAATTCACCGGCCAGAATCCTCTCGATCAAGTCGAAAAGCCCAAGCTCGACAATCAGAAAACCGAGTCACTGGATAACGAGGAGATTAAGGCTTTGGCGAAAGTGCTCGAAAATTGGCCATGCAGAGAATCGGCGGCTTTTGTCGAGTTTGCTCTTTTGACTGGATTCAGGCGGAGTGATCTTTTCAGGCTGACTTGGGAGGCTGTGGATTTGGCGCAAGGACGAGTGACGCTGAAATCAAAAGGAGGCAAGACGTTCACTGTCCCGATCAGCAAGGAAGCTCTCGCCGTGCTGAAAAGTTTGAAACAAACCGACTGTTATGTCTTTCCTGGCAAGAATGCTCAGCAACGCACCGATTTCAAGGGGCCATGGCTGAAGATCAGGAAGGCGGCAGGGTTGCCATCGGATTTCCGTTTCCATGGATTGAGGCACAACTTTGCCAGCCACCTTGTATCAAATGGGGAAGACCTCTATACTGTCGGCAAGCTGCTGGGCCATAGGAACACGAGTACCACTCAGCGATATGCGCACCTCGCAGATGAAAGGCTGCGCCAGGCTGCACTGAAAAGTGGGCGGCTTGTGAAGCCGGGAGCCGAGACTGGGAAACGACCTGATTAGCGGGGGTTCTGCAAATGAAGCAATTCATAAGCGGCCGCGAGCTTATTCAGAAAAGCGGCGTTCAGGAGTTTGAAATCATTCGTCTTATCAAGGCTGGAATCAGGCCCTATGACAACTGTGGGAGAAAAATTTCTATCAGCGACCTTGGATTCGAGATATCCAAGTACTGCGAAGAGCTTTACGACGCACGTGGGAAAATAGCTTGCGGGGTAATCTCACCGCCGTCTGTGCATATGTCGCCGGAGGAGTTCGCTTTAACACTTGAGGATACGTGCACTGAACTTGAAAAATTCAGGAACTCCATGTATGCAAGGGGCTGGGAAAACCTGGAGCTACCTCCTTATAATGATCTCGCGCAAGAAATCCTCTCTATTTTAGTAGACGCTTTATACCGCATTTCGGACATCCCTGATAGCATTTCATTGGAGGCCGATGGAATTGGAGTCATTGATGGGAAAGACGGTCGCAAGATCGGCTCGCTCCAAAAGAGAATAAATACCTTTCCCGAAATCCTCAAAACAATGGTCTATGCAGTCGAGCTATGTATGAATAAAGCGCAAGAGGGCCTCAAGGTAACAAGGGAAGAACTAGAAAAGGCCCTGAAAAAAAGGAAGCCAAATATGGAAACGGCCGAGTTTGAGCAAATCCGCACCGCAATAGATGAAGCATTTCCAGGCAGGTTCTTAAAAGGCCCCGGTCGCCCAAAGAAGACGGAAGAGGAATGTTAAAATAAAGACAACAGTGTTTTTTCTAATGTTTACGGTCTATTCACACCGCATTCAATCCCTTACGGTATTAATAAATCCCCCCCAATTTTGAATGATGCAACAAATTAAGGTTTTGGGCTTTTTTGCCTGCCCTAAATTCGTATTCTTCCAATCACGTTATCAGAATTTCTTAGTCCAAATCACCTGAAAGGAGTCTTTTAATGGGTAAGCTGCTCAGGCTGTCGAAAGCCTCAGAAAATGAACTGCATTTTGCAAAACGCACTTTTTACAAGTGGCACCACCTCCAGCGCTATCCCGAACTGTTCGTGACGATGGGGAGGACGGTTTTCATTGATATGGAGGCTCTCGATGGCATCCTTGAGGGAGGCCGCCAAAAGTGCAAAACCGCAATCGCTAAAGCTGAAGCTCGGAAAGCTGGGAAGGAATCGAGATGACTCCATTGAAAAGTATCAAAGAACACTGTCTTTGGTGCTGCAACGGCCAGCACAAACAACTTAGACTCTGTGCCGCCAGTCGTTGCCCGCTATTCCCGTATCGACAGGGCAGCATGCCCAAAATTGACAAACCCTCCCCGTTGAAAGCGATCAGGGCCAGATGCCTCGACTGCGTTGGCTTATCGCCGAGTGAAGTGAAAAATTGTGCAGACTCAGCTTGCAAACTGTACGTTTACAGGTTTGGTCACAATCCGCGGATTTCTGAAGCGACACGAGCGAAGCAGCGTGAGCGTTTTTTTCGCAGATTTCATGAAAATCCTCGACTGAGAGAGCATTTTTCAGGTGAATTCTCAGAAGACGATCAAGAGGTCGTCGAGCAAAGTCTGCGCAGCTTGGTTACAGTTTAGTTGCACTGGTCAACGCTTGGCATGGGTGACTATCGGCTTTTCACGCTGATAAGGTAGCTTGAATGGAGGCGCATAAGGTCAAGACAAACTGGCCAGGAGAAGACACTGCGGGGAGTGAACACCGTGACAAAATCGGTAGCGGATACACAAACACCGTCTCTGCCCAATATCAGGGCCGCTGAAAAAGAATTGAGGACGGAGGCAACAGGGCCGAAAAAGAGGAAACTGACCGGGGCTTACCTCGAAGGGGAGTTAATTCGATCTCAAGCATGGCTTACCCTAAAGACCTTCGCCCCTCTGCTTTATCCGCTTTTCCTCGCCCGCCTGAAGAAAGAACTGCGGGGTAAGGGGAGAAGTAAAAAATGGGTCATCACTAACTCACAAGAGCTGGTCTTCCCATACAGGGAGGCCGAGGAAAAGTTCCGTATCACTCAGCCTCGATTCACCCGCGCAATTGACGAACTGGTCGATCACGGATTTCTCGACATAGTGTTACATGGGAATGGCGTGGCCAAGGAAGCTACGCTATATGGCATCTCGGAAAGGTGGAGGAAAAAAGGGACTCCCGATTTTGAGGCAAGATCCCGTGTACGGGTAAAACGGGGTTTTTGCAGAACGAGAAAGCCTTCGGCCAATCAAACAAAGGAAGCTACCGTCTGTGGTTTATCAGAGCAGTGGCGGAAACACAGAACCCCGGATTCTGAGGAAAAACCCCGGTTAAAGGAAAAACTGGATTTTTGCAGAACGAGATAGCCTTCGACAAATCTCGCATCTGTTCCCGTATGTTAAGAAGCATACGAGAACGTATGCTTTTCGACTAAGTTAAAATTGCAAAGCACACGAGAACGTATGATGGGTAGAAGAGGCAAACTCTCAATATTCACAATATCTTATAGCCAAAACCCCACAAATTGGGCACGCATGCTCAAAGCATACGAAAACGTATGCCTTCTATAGATGTACCATGTAGTACAGCAGCATTATATCTTCGAGTTTCCGTGAAGGATTAAGTTGCTTTCCAGTTTTTTTTATTGCTATTTTTGGTATCCAAAGTTTGGCAAACAGGTTTCCATATTTATCTTTGATGGCAAACAATATTGATATGCTTGGTATTCACGTCAGCAACCTAGTTTGCAAAATCATTCCTTCAGACTTCAGGGAACTATTTCGAGCTTGAGGGCAACGAGAAATGATCCAAAGCAGCAGATTGCATAGAGAATGACCAGCGACCTCATTGAAAGCAATGCGAGAAAACGTTATGGTTGGTAGATTGTTTTGGAGCGGGGTACTTGTTAGAGTACCCTACCCTAAAACAATCTATGGCAATGGTTGGATAACGCTTATTGAAGTGGTTTGAATAGGAGCAGAAATAGGGATTCGTTGTTTCTACTCTTCCTTTCCTAATATTTCCGCTTCTATTTGCCGTTTTTGATATTCATTTCTAATTTGTTCGGCTTCAATAAGGGCTTGTTGTTCCCTGGTTCCAACCAATTGAGCGGTTTTTAATTGATACTCTAAAGTCATACCTTTTGTGATAAGTTCGGCGAGCTTCTGTCTTAATTCAACCTGGGGTGAGGCGTAATACCACCCTCTCGCTTCCAAGCACTGAAGTGTCAATTGATGGACGAGATAACGTGTGGGGAAGTATAGTTCAACGGGAACCGAGGGGGGCACACGCGAATTGGCTTCATAAGCACACTGGTTGTAGTCCCGTTGCAAGTCTGCTGGGGTTCGGGGGGCACCATCAGTCCGATTCCAAGTTTGTTCCCCTGCTGCGGCCATTCCTCCCATAAGGGAAAGGGCCAAAACTGTTGAAGCGATCCATTTCTTTTTCATGCTTGTCCCTCCCGATAGGCAAAAATATGTTAGCGGTACTTGATAAGCGGAAATTATTCCTGTATCACATGCCGGTCTGCCATTATATCAACACCAGAAATCACGCGCAAGCCCCGTATCACATGCCTTTTCACGTTATCCTTGCGCCTGCCCTCACTCTTGCCATTCCCAATGACAAATGTCTGTTTTGTGTCTGTAGTTTGCAGCGTTTCAGCAAAATGGATTGATTGTAGAGCATTGCAGACGCCTTCTGAGAGCATTCTGAGCATGAACAGTCAGGCTCTTTCCCCTTGCTTCGAAATTCATCCGTTTTCCGCCTCACGTTAAGGCCGAGACCACGATTTGCGCTTTACGTCCTTACGAATTCTTGAGAAATCGTAAGATTATACTTGACATGTATGCGAAATAATGATACTCTCTGCTCATTCAATCATACTCAGAAAGGGGAAATCATGCAGGTTTTCGGGTATTGCAGAGTCAGCGGGAAATCACAGATCGAGGGCGATGGCTTTCCAAGGCAGGAAGAAACGATCCGCGCCTACGCTGAAAAAGCAGGCTATGAAGTCGTCCAATTCTTCCGTGAAGAAGGCGTATCCGGGACAAAGGGGGAACTCGACAGGCCAGCCTTTCAAGAGATGATGGAAGAAATCCTGCGGAATGGGGTGCGGACCATCATCGTTGAAAGACTCGACCGACTCGCCAGAGAATACCGCATACAAGAGTCTCTGCTAATCTATCTCGCCTCGAAAAACGTCACCTTGATAAATGCCTCGACCGAGGAAAACGTTACCCAGGCTATTTGCGACGATCCAATGAAGAAAGCACTCATCCAGATTCAAGGAATTTTCGCTGAACTGGAAAAGAATCTGCTGGTCAAGAAGCTCAGGAAGGCCAGGGACAGGAAGAGGCAAGAGGGCAAGTGTGAAGGCCGCAAATCGTATTCTGAGGCAAAGCCTGAAATCCTGGAAGAGATTAGGAGACTGCATCGCAAGCCAAAGAAGGGCAGGCGGCTTTCGTATCAGGAAATAGCAGATCAACTGAATGAGAAAGGTTTGACGACAATGGAAAAGCTGCCTTTCACAGCCTCAAACGTTGGGAAGATTATCTTCGGTATGAAGTAGGGTAAGGGGGGGGAATGAACTTTCGGACTGCTCTGGCAGGCAGGCCACTCACACTGTTCGCACACGATCTCAAATTTTAGGGAAAAAAGGTTTACCAACATTGTGCTCGATTGTGGCCCAAGTTGCCGATAGTATGGAATAGAATAGAATACACACTACGCGCACGCAACACATTTTACTAAATGCCTCTCGGCCCAACATGTTTTCTGCGCTGGACTTTCTGGTAATTAGATGAGCCTAACATTGATTACAGGGTCGAACAATGTTGAGGGTGTCACAAAAACTGACTTAGCAAGGATTTGAAGTCAATTCGAGCGCTACCGCCGCTTCGGCAGGATCACCAGGACAGGCGGCCCGCTTACTACTCAGGCCAAAAACGGATAAACAAGCTCCCTGCTAAAAACTTTGCTACAGCCTACAAGATAAATTGACTTCCGGCACCATTAAGAAGTAGTATTGTCCTGCTTCATTTTTGCAACCTGTTACCAGCATGTTGTCAAGCAATACGTATACTTTCACACGTTTCAGAAGAGTAAATCGATTGTAGAGCAAAATAGACGTGTTTTGGCCTGTGTTTAGAACGACAGCCTGAGTCGAATCAAAAGCACGAAGGAGACTGTGATGTTCTCAGTGCAGGCTCTGCTCCAATCTTTGCACAAACTTTTCAAGCGTAATCCCGACCGCTTGGCAAATCGCTCTTATTTCCAGAATATCAAGCATTCTTTCCCCAGTTTCATACTTGCTCACGAAGGATTGTGGCGCTCCAAGGCGCTTCGCAAGGTCAACTTGGCGCAGGCCGTCATCGACCCTGATCTGCCGAAGCAGGGTCTGAACCTTTTGCTGTTGTTCTGAGAAAATGCTTTTTCGCATGGGCAGGGAGGATATAAGAGGCTTGCGGTATATCCCAAAATAGAATATCAGTATGGGAAGCTTGCAGCCTATTAGCCTTTGGTGGACAGAAGACACTCTAACAAGGGAACCTTTATGCTGTGCCCACGTTGCGGATTCAATAACTCCAGTACAGAAGAATGTTTCGTTTGCGGGTTCAACCTTGAAAAAAGGATTGTTGAAGAATCTACGCACGCGCAAGGAATTGTTGAAGAATTTACGACCGTGCAAGGAATCAAGACTCCCCGAGACTGTGACCGAGAGAAAGGAGTAAGATTGGACGAGCAGAGAGTTGTGGTGACTGACTTTGACATGCCGTTTGGATCTATGGTCAAGCTGATGGTGAAGTGGGCGGTTGCCTCAATTCCAGCAGCGATCATTCTTGTGATCCTTGGAACAATTGCCTTTGGTATTATTAAAGGGTTGCTGTTTCACGTTTAGGACTGACAGAAACCCAAATTGCTGTAATTGCGGATTGGCATCGACGTTCTGAACCAGTGACCCGGAATAAATTGGCCTATTCTCAATGTGAGGGGAATCTAGAATGAGGCGAACAAACTTTTTGTGTATTCTGGCTCTTTGTTCGGTGGTCATCCTGCTTTTTGGCTGCTCCCAAAATAGAGAAAAAATAGAAAACGCAAAGAATAGGCTGGAATTAGCCCGTACCAAGAATGATCTCGATCAGATGTATCTCATTTTAAAAGAACTATCAGTTCTCCAAAAGAACGATCAGCAAACAATTGAAGAGTTGCGAAAGGTTGAGATAGCTCTCCCTCTGCTCGAAAGAATTAAGGTAAGTAAAGGCGATCACAACCATGAAGACGTTGTGAGTGCCTCCTACGAACTCCTAAAAATCTTTCCACAACACGTTGAAGCTCGCCGAGCATTGAAAGAATCAGGATTAATCTTTTCTCACCTCCAAGAAAGCATATCTTTATTCAATGAATGTATATCATACGATGATGAAAAACAGCAGGCATCTCTGATCCAAACCACATCGGATTTGGGTGACAAGAAGGTCGATTATTCTAAGATTGTTAATAAACTTGCTCTTGCATCGGATAAAATTAATAACGCTCTCATACTCGATCCATATTTTGATAAAGCGATCAGTCTCAATAAAGTGGTTAGCGCATTTAGGAATACGATTGGAATGAGTATTGCGAATAGCGTATATATTAAATCTGACGCTCTCATTAATAAATATGTTGGTACTTATGAGCATGTGTATATGTTTATGACGATACTAATTAACGTTCATGGATCATCATCAGAAGCATGGGCAACAGAGGCACCTTTTATTAACAAAGAGAGACATGGCGATAGTGCAAATATAGCAGAACTAAATGAGTTATCATCATACTTATTATCATTTAAGGACACATATATATCTCAACTAGCCACAACTGCAAATGATATCAACGTGAATGCATGTACACTTGTTGATGCTGTTACTAATCCCAAAGGATCAATGATAGATTATAAAAATGATGTTTCAGCACTTTCTACTAAGGCGCAGGAGCTATCATCTAGGTTTAAGAGTTCTTGTCCAAATCCAGATATGGTAAATTCTAGTATTCATGGATTTGCTGAATCAATAAAAAACTACGAACTCTTCCACAAACCAGAAGAAACGAAAAAGATATTACAACAAAGCAAGGAGATTATATCATCCTGACTAGAAAATCATCAGAGCCTATTTTCTCAAGATGTTCTGGACAATCTGTGCGGTGAACTCTCTGCCAAGCCGGGTCTTGAATCCTCTCCGGTTTAACCGTTCAGCTAATTCTTCGTGCTTCATGCGTCTTGCGCCTTTTGGCTTTCTGCGAAGCCGCTTGAATAGCTCGATCACCTCTGGCGTGGTTCATCTCTGCGGTGATTGACACCGCAAAGGAGCGATACTTTTTGCCTCATGCGTGCACGCAATATGCGCGTAAAAATAAAAAAGGCCAGCCTAAATTCGGCTAACCTATTGAATGTATTGGAGCCGGCGATGGGATTTGAACCCGCGACCTGCTGATTACGAATCCGTTTCAAATACTTTTCTTCGTTTTTTACCCTTTGAGATAATCCTTGACATAGTAAGCATTTTCTGGTAATCATGCTGTTACCTGATAGGGTAGTTTTTGACTGCTTAATCTGAAAAAATGGACAGGAGATGGACAGGGACTTTTGAAAGGGGAAATCATGGCAATCCAACTTTACTGCTCGAACTGCTACACGACTAGCGCGTTAGACTCTAAGACATGCTCCGGCTGCGGGAAGGTGTTCGGTCGTGATCGGAGATTCCGGGTCCGCGTCTCGGTGAAGGGCAAACGGGCAACCCGTGTTGTCGATAACCTGACCATTGCAAGGGAGGTTGAAGCGGCGCTCAAGGGTGATCTCGTGCGGAACGAATTCGAGATAGCCGACCACCGGGCGCAAAAAGCCGTTACCCTGGCGGACGTGTGGGACAAATACCTTCCTTGGGCTAAGGAGCATAAAGGGACATGGCGCGATGACAGCTATCACTACGGCAAGCACCTGGAACCCCGTTTCGCTTCAAAGGCCATGGAAAGCATAACTCCATTCGACATCGAGAAGATGAAGACCGAACTTAAGAAGGGACTGAACGCACACGGCAAGCCCTATGCGGCGGCTACCATTAAGCACCAGATAGTGCTTCTGAGACGGCTTTTTAACGTAGCTCGGAAGTGGGGCATGTACGAGGGCGGGAACCCGGTTGAACGTGTCCAAATGCCTAAAATTGACAATCAGAAGACCGACTTCTTGACAGAGGATCAGTTAAGCCGACTATTGGAAACCCTCGACACTTGGCCGGTCAAAGAGAGTGTGGCTTTCGTCAAATTCGCCATGTTTACCGGGTTGCGGCGCGGGGAACTCTTCAAGCTGACTTGGGATGATGTGGACTTCGAGCGAAGCATGGTTACGCTGCGGACCCCAAAGGGCGGCAAGACAACCACCTTGCCCTTGAGCGCACAGGCAATTCAAGTGCTTCGCTCCCTGCCCGTAGTCTCTACCTTCGTTTTTCCTGGCAAGGAAGACAAGGCCGGAAAACGCAAGCAGCGAACTGACTTCAAAGGGCCGTGGGAAAGGATCAGGAAAGCTGCGGGATTGCCCGATGATTTCCGCTTTCATGGCCTGAGACACCATTTCGCGTCAACCCTCGTGAGCAGTGGCGTGGACCTGGGTATTGTCCGCGAACTGCTTACCCACAAGCATGTGGGAACTACTGAGAGATACGCACACTTCAGGCCGGATGCAATCAAAGACGCGGCGGCGAAGGCCGGGGAACTGCTGAGCAGTTCGAAAAAAGCGGCTGTTCTTGAATTGAAACGGTAATAACTCTTCCAGGGGATAGGGTAGCTCCCGACAAGACCGGATATCCTGGCCGGTCTTCCCCTGGACCTCACCAGGGCGTGCATTCAGGAGTGCATTGTGTCACACCAAAACAATTCCGGCTTATTTCCGAATCTCGAAAACAAATACGCTGCCCTTCTGAAGCATGCAAATTCTTGGGCAGAACAGATAGGAGGCATGGGTTTCCATGTGCAAAGCGTAAGACTGTTTAATGCCACTCCGACCATGGGCTTCGAGTATCACGGCAAGGAATATATCGTTGCATTTGAAATAGCCGATTGGGAGAACCCGCCAAAGTCCGAGAAAGTGCGAGCTTATCAACACGTATTGGAAGGGTACCTGGAAGACCCCGAAGGCATTTTATGGAACAGTAACCTTTTCAGGGAAGTTGACGATAAATGGCGCGATTCATGGGTTTTTCGTGTGGGTGTGCCTGAAGGCGTGGATAAAGAGTTTTGTTGGGTTTTATATGACTCTACAGAGGGACTTGAAGCGAAAGGCGCGGCTGACACACCTAAGCAGAAAAAAATCGGGTTCGATACGGAAAGGCTCACAAAGAAAAAAGACTATCGGACAAAGCAGTGGGAAAAGGCAATTCCTATAGCACGGCAACTTTACAAGGACAATGACAAGATAACCCTGGAAGAGATTAAAAACGATCCTGCCTTCAAAGCATGTTTCAAAGAAATGCTTTCCGACGATAGAATCCGGGATATGTTGAACGAAGCCGGTATCAAGCTTGCCGGTGGCAGAAGAAATAAGAAACCGCGTTAAACTAGGCATTCTCGCTGTAAACTAGGCATTCTTGAGTCCTATGCAAAAAAAGTTGCATGGGACTTTTTCTTTCTGTCACCACGGCCTACCCAAAAATCAATATAGGCATTCTTTCAGCCAATATAGGCATTCTTAAAATACCTAATTTACAAGCAAAATCCATAGTTTATAATAGTTTATAATCGAAACCAATCAACAATAAACCTTAATACGGAAAGGAAAGTTTATGACCAATCTTGTGAGAGTTAGCCGAGTCAATGACAGGCCGGATTTCCCTTTGAGGGCGAGCACGCTCTACAAATGGCGGCACCTCCGTAAGCATCCGGAATTATTTGTTGAATTGGGCGGAGCTTGCTATATCAATCTGGACAAGCTCGACGCTCTCATTGCCAAGGGCGGCACTGTAAGACAAGGGAACCCTGGGCGCGGCGATAAGTGAACTTGTTCAGAGCCGAGGGCATGACAGGCGGGGATGAGAGCATGACATCAATCAATTTGCAGCATGGAAATATTCCGGCAGAAATGCGGGGCTATAAGTCTTGGGTTGTCTGGAAAGGGGATAAAGTTCCCCACAATTTGAGAACGGGGCTTCCGGGCAACGATATTTCCATTTGCGTAAGTTTTGACGAAGCGATTGCAGCATTTAAGAAAGGCGGCTACTCGGGTATAGGATTCATACTGAGCGCCGCCGATCCATTCGCCTGCATAGACCTCGACAACCCGTATAAAAAGAAGCCCGATGGGTCGCCCAAGTTCGAAAACCCGGAAGAAATCCTGAAATGGCAGGATGAAGTTTTCGAGCGACTGAAGTCCTGGTCGGAAATTTCGCAGTCCGGCAAAGGCAGGCATATTTGGGTTTTAGGCGCGGTCCCGGCTGGAATGAATAAAGGCTACATCGAAATTTACAGCTCCGGGCATTTCATAGTGATGACCGGGAATGTGTGCAAAGAGACCGGAATTGAAAACCGCAACAATGAAATAAATAAATTGTGGGTAGATTGTGGCGGCGGTGTTGAAGTTGAAGTTCCTTGCGAAGACGGGCCGGAAACATATAGCGATCAAGAAATTATTGAAAAAGCCGGGAAAACTGAATTTGGTCAAAATTTTATTGCTCTTAAAGAAGGAAATATAAATGGGTATCCTTCTCCGTCTGAAGCCGATCAAGCGTTTTTCAATTATTTGGTGCTATATAGTAAAAGCGAAAAACAGCTTTTTAGAATATACGAAAGTTCCAAACTCGGTCAAATTCCAAAAAAGCCGCTTAAAGGACCACGTTGCAAAACTCGCCCGGATTACGTTTTAAAAACAATTCGTAATGCTCTAAAGCCGCTATTTCCTCAAATTGATTTTACCGAATTAAAAAAGAATCTTGAGGCTCAAATGCGTGAAAAATGGAATGTTTTACCCACACAATGTAACATTGTAACTTTCGATGTTATCTCCGATAGTGAATGGAACTATTCACGGCTTCACCCACAAGTTATAGTTGAAAATTATTTGTATGCCGATGTTGCCGTTTTGATTGCTTCTGGCGGGGTAGGCAAAACAACTCTTGTAATTTACGAAGCTATTCATATTATTTTAGGTTTGCCGCTTTATGGTAGGACTGTAAGAAAGCCAGGGCCGGTTATGATAATAACCGCCGAAGATTCACGCGAACAAATTATAGCGCGTACCGCCAAAATTGCGGCAAGAATGAATCTTTTTCCTGAACACATTGAAAAAATAAAAAATAATTTCTATGTTTTGTATGTGGGAAATCAGGATTATAAACTTTGCTGTATGGAAAAAGAAATGGTAGCAAATTCTGTAAATGTTGACAAACTCATCGAAACAATAAAGCCTCTTAATTTGTCATTATTAAATATTGATCCGGCTGTATCGTTTTCCGTAGGCGAAAGCCGTGTAAATGATGCTGAACAGGGCCTTATTAGAGCAGCAAGGCGTATCAAAGACGCTTTGAATTGTTGTGTTCGATATATTCATCATACCGGAAAAGAAAGCGCGAAAAAGAGCGATATAGGACAGTACGCAGGCCGAGGCGGCAGCGCCATGCCGGACGGCGCGAGAATGGTAGCGGTATTAAAACACGCAGAACGGGCCGAATGGTTCAAAGAAACCGGAAAAGAACTGAGTGAAAACGCTGAGGGCCTCGTTTTAGCACTTCCCAAGCTTTCTTTTACTACGGCTCAACCTAATATTTACCTGGAGCGCACAGGTTTTGCTTACGAGTATATGATACCCACAGGTGCGAGTGATGAAAAGGAATGGATCAAGATGGAAAACGCTCTCATTGAGTTGTTGCGCTCGGAAGAGGCCAAACTTCCACCTAAATTTCATTCTAAAGTTTCTCTGGATTCATTCTTGAAAACTTTGGGTATGACTCAAAAGCAAAAACGAATCGCTTTAGAGCGTCTGCATGTTGCAAATCGAATTGCGTTCACAAAAGTTCCAGGACAACGCGGGCAGGGGCAAATAATTCGCTTGCTTGATTTCTCGCCAGCGAATAGCAACCAGTAATAAGCTATACCGGCAAAGGGTTTAAAGCATCTTTACTTATTTCTGGTGATTTCTGGTGATTTCTGGTTAACCAGAATTAGAGTCATTACGAGTGAGACCGGTATTTCCGGTCACTCACTCTTTTATATATAAGGGCGCAACCAGAAATCAAAACGGCCACCAGAGCCAATCTAAGCGCAACCAGAAATCAACCAGAAATAGGCCAGTGCTTGTATATTGGCTCTGGGTAAGTATTATTACTGGTTGAAAGGGATTAAAAACCCTTCCCGAAAGGCTTGAAAATGACAATGGAACAATTGCTAAAGTTGCTGGATAAAGCTCAAGTTCCTGGTGTGTGCTATGTTTGCAACGGCTTAGGCCGTAACCAAATTAATGTCGAGGGACATCCTGAAGCTACGCAATGGCTTTGCGATAATTGCCGTAAAGAAGTAATAGAGACGGTAACAAAAGATTATCATTCTAGCGTTTGATCTTTCATTCTAGCATTTAAAACACATAACTTCTAAAAATACGTTTTATTATACAAAAGAATGCCGCAAAATGAAACCTTGGCAATGTGTGGGTATCTTGGCAGCGCAAAAGTGATACGCTCCCGAAACAAAACGGCGCTCGCCGGGCTGAGCGAAAAAAACGCTTCCTACTCCTTTTTTAATAGTGACGAATTTTCGGAATTTTTGACTGTAACGCTAGTGTCCTGAATTAGCATAAAGAGTAGAACATTCAATGATTTGACTGAGTAGAAATGACTTTCAGAATTGCTTCAGTATATATTATTCATCACTTACACCAAAACATACTTATATGAGTTCAAGCTCTTCTTGCCGATCCTTTTGGAGTTGCTTTTTCCAGAAATGCTCTTTTAACTCCAAAATTTCGCGAATTTTTTTTAATTCTTGAGCAATCCCAATATAAATGATAGCGAGTGCCACAATGATTACGATTAGCAATCCCTTGATAGTAACGTGGTCTAACGAGTCGTGAAATAACCTGAAAAGCACAATGCAAACAATAATTACAGCTATTTCAACAAATGTTCGTAACATCATTTCCTTCCCCTTTTAAACGCTGTTTTAAAGATTGCATTGTGAAGAATTAACGTCTTCTCAACCATTCATTATCAAATAAATGAATTTGATGCGCAAATTTTTCAGGAAAGCGCTTTTCAACTTCCTGCCGCACATAATCGAGCAATTCTTTTCCTCTTTTACCCGTTGTTCGTATGAAATGATCGCTCATTGCATCAGCGTAGGATTGCATTTCAGGATTTGAAGGGCTGTACCATTTGTTTTCATCAAACCAACTTGCTATCGCTGCCATGCGTTCAGCGTTAGCATCTCCTTGTTCTGCCGCCTTGCGGAACCACTTAGCTGCCTCAGCATAGTCCTGCGATACGCCTTCGCCGTCTCGATACATAACTCCCATATTATATTGGGCCTCAGCATAACCCTGCGCTGCTGCCATGCGGAACCACTTCACTGCTTCGGCGTAGTCCTGCGGAATGCCTTTACCGTCGGCGTACCTCTCCCAAAGACTAATTTGATGAGGACCACGGGGCACGTCCTGGGGCACGTTTTGCCCATTTTTGTACATCAACCCCAGATTACACTGCGCGTGAGCATACCCCTGCTCCGCAGCCTTCCGGTACCACTTCGCCGCCTCTGTATAGTCCAGCGTTACGCCGTGGCCATAATGGTACATCTCTCCCAGATTATATTGTGCGATAGCATGGCCTTGCTCGGCTGCCTTGCGGGTCCACTTCACGGCCTCGGCATAGTCCTGGGGTATGCCTTCGCCGTTGTGGTACATTACTCCCAGATTGCTTTGCGCTCCAGTATATCCCTGCTCGGCAGCTATGAGGTACCACCTGAGCGTCTCGAAGTAATCCAGTGGCACCCCACTCCCATGTTGATACATCATTCCCAGATTATATTGTGCTACAGCGAGTCCTTGCTCTGCTGCCTCGCGGTACCACTTCACGGCCTCAACATAGTCCCGTGCTACGCCTTGGCCGTTGTCGTACATCACCCCCATCATAAATTGTGCTTCTGCATTTTGTAGGTCAAGCTTTATTGCTTGTCTGAAATATATAATTGCTTGGTGGTAATCTTCGGACTTGTAGCACGCATTACCTTTTTGGACGAAAAACTCGGCTGGTGTATGCTCCACTAAGAAAGCCAGATCATCCAAACCACGCATCACTATGCTCGTGGAAACATCTTTCGAAACTTTGACGGATTTCTCTAACTCTTTGTCATTGCCTTCATTTTCCATCACTGAAGCCCTGCTTCATAGATTCTAGCCTCGCGAGTTCTATCTCAATCTCAGCCTCAACTTTCTCGGCTAATTCTTTCAGCAAATCCCTTCCACTCTCTTCAGCCAACTGAACTTGCTTCATCACCCTGAATATTTCAGATTGCTTAATGGCTTCGGTCTCTTTCTCAATTTCTTTCAATCTGGCAGTTATTTGGGCAATACTTCTAATTGCCCTGACTAATTTAGCCGCTACGTCTTCTCCCACTACCGAATCAGGACTAGATTGCCAGCCTTTAAGAATTTCTTTCAGACGATTGAGGTCACATGCCGCGTAAGCTGCATTAACCTCTGACATGAGGTTGTTTTGATTCCGCTTTTTATCTTCATCTGTAGTGGTATCTGGATGTATTTTTGTGGCGAGTTGCCGATATAGTTTTTTGAGTTCTTCAGAAGGTACAAAATTGTTGGTGCTTGCAGATTCATTTGCGGTATGAGAGTGAAAGTCATTAGCCGACCTGTCGGCAGCGCTTCGGGCAGCTTTGAACTCCTTCTTTGCACTGCTATCATGTGGATTTGCTTTTGCGAATTCAGCCGCAATTTGCGCCCTAATTTCATCGAGCTTTACATACTTAACTCCCACAAGTTTCAAATACTTTCGCTCAAACGAAGCCACAGAATTACGCAGCGTTTCAAATTCCAACTCCTTGTTAGCCAGCATTTCCGTCAATGTGTTCAATTCTTCAAGTTTTCTGGCTAGCTCTTCTTCTTCGGGAGTTATCACTGCCTCAACTGCCTCGTGCATCGGCGATGACCTTTCGAAAAAAGCAGGAATTTGAGTTTTGTCAATTTCGCCTCCTCGATCTGGCGGGCATCAAGGGAGAGGGGGCAAAGCAGGCGAAGCTGGTAGAAAATCATATTACAGCAACATTTCGGTTTCGCAAGGATTTTTTGTGCAGTCACAGAGGGCCGTGTGGAACTGAGAGGTGTTCAGGTATGGATTGAGGGGAGATCGTGGATTGTGGGGCATCCCGGAGGGGTCCTGCGTAGAGTTCCACCCTTCTGGGTCCCCTCTTAGATCACGGAGAGACTTTCGGGCTGATAGCCTTGGTAATTGCCGCCCAATGCTGAGGGCGATGAAGTGGGAAACCAGATCTGCTGATTACCACATCCGGAAATTGGCTTTTCCGGAGAGTACCCTCATTCAACGTGCCTATGTGAAAGTGGCATTCCGCTTGCAACAAAGCGGAATTTCGTTCGGGTGGGAAGAGTAGGCCAACCCTCTTGGATGGAGCATATGTTTTTATTGCTTCTATTGCCGGAATCAGGTCGCTATCTGCCGATATAAGCACGGCAACATCGTATAAATCATCCAAAGCGTCAGTAAGCATCCGGATCGCGATGTTCACGTCGGATTTTTTTTCGCTGGGTTTGGATGAAACACACTTGCACTTTCTGCATATCTGCTTGCCTGGAAGATACAGCCCATAGTGAGTTTCCAGCTTCGGTAGGGTGTCGAGTGCTTCTAGGTAGGTTTGTTGGCGCTTACGTTTTTGATTTCCGCTTATTCGAGCCGTGAAGTATCGGATCTTGACAAGTTCCTGCCCCAGCTTTGTTAAGCGGAAGCACATTTCTTCCAGGTTGAGCCAATAATATTTCCGCCAACCTTTGGCCTTAAGGCCATAATAAAGATTGAACCCGTCAATGTAGAAAGCTCTTCGCTCTGGTGCCATTCCGTCAGCATTCAAAATAAGAACGCCTCCCGAAGGAGGCGGGGACTTGGGATTCTATCCCAAGTGGGGTAAATGCACATTACAGCTTAATAATCGTCATTCTGTAGAAAAAATCAAGTAATTTCTGCTTAAATCTTAAAATCCTCAATACTTTATTTTTCTCTCAGCCGAACCGGGTTGAACCTGAACTACTCGCAGAAATTGGGCAGAGCGACGGCTAAAAATCGTTTCACCCTGAATTAATGGACAGGACATGGACAGGCACTTTTAAAGGGCCAGCCAGAATGCGGCTAACCTCTTGATTTCCTTGGAGCCGGCGATGGGATTTGAACCCGCGACCTGCTGATTACGAATCAGCTGCTCTGCCACTGAGCTACGCCGGCTCGTGCATGGAACTGCTTCTATCACAAGGGCTTTTGAAAATCAACTCTGCGTGGCGCGGGGCCACGGTCAACCTGTTCGCCACTATCCGGAAATTAAATCACCCGTGGTAGCGCCGCCTTCCTCGGCGGCGTTCGTCGGATCACGCAAAAGGGTCTTCATGCAGGAACCACTATCGCCCTTCCGCCGCTTCATCATTTACCAGTTAATTTCATCTGTGGGGTCGATTTTAGTTGATAATATGCAATTATTTATATATATAGATGTAAGCATAGATCGGTTCTCATACGAAGTTGCATTCAAGTTGGCGCCAAAAAAAGCTGAAAAGCCCGGG
>PLSV01000363.1:0-29684 GCA_003165235.1 Syntrophobacteraceae bacterium | reverse complement strand
TCAACTTGAGCGCAACTTAGTATCAAACCCCGCGCCCAATCACTCTAACGGGCTGTTAAATGAAAGCGGCGCCTTCCATGACTGAAGAAAACATCTCTTTAATTGCCGATACCCAACGCCTCCAGAACGCGGCCGACATCCTCAAAACTGTCGCACACCCGGCCAGGCTCAGAATAATCGACCTTCTCGAAGCGGGTGAACAGCCCGTGGCCCAGATTTGCAGGCGGCTCAGCCCTATATTTCACACCATCTGAGCCTGATGAAGGCCAGGGGGATTCTCTCGTCGAGAAGAAACGGCAGCCAGGTCCTCTATTCGGTTGCCAATAAGAACGTGATCGAGGTGATCCACTGTGTCCGCAGGCACGGGCAAGACGAAGAAAACTGCGCGCCCGTGGGTGCCGGACAATGACGGAATCAAGCCCTGGAAGAGTGGGGGCAATGATTTTTCACTTACTTTTCAGGAGGTAAAACCATGTCGGATTCAGCAGCCCTTGAGCAAAAAATCGATCCAGGCGCCAAGCCTTCACCCGAAAATCAATCCTGTTCCTTTATCTGCAGCCGGGACACGCTGGACGGCGCCTACCCCTCCCTCGTGCTGGCGATAAACTCCAAAAGGCTGGGAATGGACGCCAGCGTCTTCTATACCTTCATGGGAATCAACGTGATCCGCAAGGGAGGTGCGTCCAGGTGTAAGTTCGTCCCCGGCGGGACAATGGGTGCGATCCCCGGTATGTCCGCTGTTGCGAGTTGGATGATGCGAAAAAAAATCTATGCGGCAGGTATTCCGGCCCTGGATGAACTGATGGAAATGGCTCAACTTGAAGGGGTCAGGTTCATTGCGTGCAAAATGACTATCGATATGATGGGCCTGCGCCGGGAGGATTTCATCGATGGCGTTGAAATCCAGACCGCCGAAGATTTCCTGAAACACGCGCGTGATTGCAGGATCAACATGTTTACATAACCGCCCCCTGGAAAAGGGGGAGGCGAGAGCCGCGCAGCCGGATTCACCCCCATTTCTTAAAACCTGGGGGCCGCGGGAGAATCATTCCGGCAATCATTCCCCCGCACTTTCACTTTTTTAGCCTTGAGATGCGCGCGCCTGTTCCACCTGATCGTGGACCGGACAGTTGGCGATCACGTCCTTCTTTTCCTCCATTTCCAGCTTGGTTCTGAAAATCCAGGAACTTGAATCGGAAAAGCAGTAGACCGCCAGTTCGCATTCTTTGCATCGTTCCATTCTCAATGTCCTTCGGACCCATGGGGAGTCGCGATTTGCCTTCTTTATTGCTCTCTATTCAATTGATCTTCTCAGGGTCGCCGTCTGATGCAGCATCCCCGGATATCCGCTGAACATATTGGTCCCATTCGATTGGAAGCAGGTGCTTCTTGCGGCTGTTGCACTCCTTGCACGCCGGCGCAATGTTGCTGCGGGTGGATTTGCCCCCGCGTATGAGCGGGACGATATGATCCATAGTCAGCTCGGCGGGGGGCGTCTTCTTATGGCAATAACGGCATACCCCCCTGGCTGTCTGGCGCTTCCACCACTGCGTCCTGCGAAGCTCCCCGGCTTTTTCTTTTTGCCTTCGGAGTTCCTCAGGCGATATGCATACTATGAACGGGGCCTGCTCTCCGGTCTCCATGGGGTTTTAAACCTTATTCCCTGGGGGCCTTGATCGCCACATAGAAGGTGTTGGCGCCGCGTTTTACCAGTAACAGCAGGGATTCGCCTTTCTTCATCTTTTCTGTGGCCTGTTTCCAGTCGCGAACGTTTTGAATCTTCTGCCGGTTCACTTCCTCTACGATGTCTCCCTGCCGCAGCCTGGCTTCCGCGGCTGGTGACGCTTCGGCAAGATCGGTTATGACAACCCCGCCTTCTTTTTCATCGACTCCGAATCTCTGGGCCAGCTCGGGAGTAAGGTTTTGAACCGTTATGCCCCAGGCGCTTTCCGTCTTCGGAGCGGCCGATTTCTTCATCTGTGTATCTTCAGGCATGGTTCCAATAGCTAATTTGACGGTAACCGGCTTTCCGTCACGAATGACCTCGATAGTCACTTTGCTCTCAGGCGGCAACGCGGCTACGGAGCGTGAAAGCTGGTTGGCGTTTTCGACCTGTTTTCCGTTAAGCGCCTCAACGATGTCCCCTCTTTTCAGGCCGCCCTTCTCAGCGGGGCTGTCCGCAACTATGTCGGCTACGATTACGCCCTTTGTCACCGTGACGCCGAAAGACTCGGCAAGCTCGGGCGTGATGTCCTGGATCATGATTCCGAGCCATCCACGAATGACCTTCCCGGTCTTCAACTGATCAAGAATGTCCTTTGCCATATTGATCGGCGTGGCNNCCGCGTCGGTCTGGAGAAAATCGTCGTACTGGCCGGCCCCTATTACACGGCCCTTTGCGCTGATTATGCCCGCAGTAACGGTATTGCCCAATCCGAAAGGGTTCCCCACGGCTATGACCCAGTCGCCTACTCGAATGGCCTCCGAGTCTCCAAGTTTTGCCGGTTTGGGCAGATTCCCCTTAACCTGTATCCGAATCAGGGCGATGTCTGTCTTCGTGTCCCGCCCCACCACCTTGGCGTCATATTCATTTCCATCCAGGGTTTTAATCTTGATCTCATCGGCTTTTTCGACGACGTGGTTGTTGGTGAGTATCAGCCCGTCGTTACTGATTATGAAACCCGAGCCGAGGGCGTGGGTCTTCATCTGCCCCTGGGGTGCGTCGCCGAAGAAACGTTTGAACTCGTCGCCGAAAAAATCCCGGAAAGGCGAATTTGGCCCGAAGAAGGGCTGCATTGGACTTTCCTTGAGCGTCTGGGTGGTCGAAATGTTGACCACCGAGCCCTTGACCGAGTCGACGAGGTCCGCGAAGGATGCTTGGGCCCCGAGGGGCGCCGAATAAGCTTTTGGACCGCAAAAGACAAAAACGGACCACAATGAGACCGCAAGACAGACAATTCTTGTGATGCCTGAAAGATTTCCAGTACGAATTCGCATGGAAGCTCCTTTCTAAGAGTAACTGGTCACTGGCTGAACAGTACAAACCAAAATAATAAAATGATAACTGCATGCCTTGTCAATAAAAAACTCCGTCTTGGGCGCTAAGGCTGGGTTCGGTGTTTCCTGGCGTTGCTCAAAATGCTAAAGTAATCATTAAAAATAATCATCAAACCGGCCCGGTTGAAAATCAACCGCTCCCGGAAAGAAGAAAGCTGAGAAGAAGGGTTTATGAAGGAAAGAAAAATGAATCTGATCGAGGCTTGCGACAAGGCTTTCGGCATTATTGTCCAGGCGCAGGAAATGGACAAGCTTTACCGCAAAGGAATCAGGCGCCTCGGTGAGGGTAAGTTACGAAACGGCGTCATGAACCTCGCCGCCGAAGCGGTCCGCGACGAGAATCTGAGCCTTGAGGTTTTCCTTAGCGATGAAACCCTGCTAAGCTTTCTGTGCGGAGTATGGATTCAGTTCCTGCTGGTCGAAGTGGCCGGACTGAAAAAAGATAAACTGAAGCGCCTGGCCCGGAAGGCTTTCGGTGAAAACATCGAAGACAGGCTGCTGCATTGATCTCTCAATTCCTTTCAAAAACTCCAGCGTGGCTGTTGAGTCCTCGGCCCGCCTTCCCGCCCGAAATCCTCCACCATGGTCTTTTCACTCGGCAGTTGGCTGAAGAATTTCCTCGCTTCAGCGAAATTGTGAAACATGACGCTGAAAGAGACGAACTCCTTGTTATGCCTGTCCGGACCGCTGGTTATCCGCTGTATCCGCACTGCTTCCGGCATGCGGGCGAGCACTGGGAGCAAGTCTCGTATGCCGCATTCCAGCACCTGAACCTGGAATGTCAGCGGGTGGCGCCAGGGCATACTGAGGTCCCATTGGACCTGAAGCATTTGCTGCACCAGAAGGGAGTGCCTTTCGTGAAGGTCCTGGCAGTCCCGGTGGTGGAAAGTTACGCCCCTTTCGCTAAGGGTCGCCAGGACATGGTCTTGTCCGGGCAAAGGATTGCAGCAGCGCGCAAATTTGAAAACAGCCTTGTCCAGGCCCGAAACTGAAAGCGTGTTTTGTCCGTGGCCTTCCGTCTCGACCTGCTTCCTGGACTCATCGGACCTGTGACCCTCCAGGTAATAAAGAACAAGCTCCGGGGTGAGAAGGTCCTGGCCTATCTGGAGGTATAATTCCTGGAGGTCCTTGAGGTTCAGTATTTCCAGGATCAGCCGGATGTTTTCTCCCTCGAGCACGGAAGAGGAGAGTTTATGCCGCACAACTTCCTGGAGTAGAATGTCCTTGCCTGCCTGCTGCGCAAACCTCAGCCGTTTTTGATGCAGGCGCCTGTTGATCGCCGTGCGGGCTTTGGGGGTCTTACAGAGCCCCTCCAGTTCCGGGTCCACATCCAGCGGTTCCGTCGAGGTAAGGACTTCGACCGTATCTCCATCTTTCAACCGGCCTGTGATCGGCGTCCACGTGCCGTTCACCAGCGCGCCCTCGCAGTTGTCGCCCAACTCGGAATGGATGCGATAGGCGAAATCGAGCACGACGCTGCCCTTGGGAAAATAGTAAATGTCGCCGGCCGGGCTGTAGGCATAGATTTCTTCGGCTTCCGAGAGCCGTATCAGCGCCTTTCGATGTGTCGCGGCCCCCCCGTATTCGCCTATATCCCGCAACAGTTCGCTTATTTCCTGCCAGTGCTCGTCGGTAAGCCCCTTTTGCGACTCCCACGCCCGAAGGGTTCCCCCGTTTGCCCAATTTTGCATGTCGAGAGTTCGTATCTTGACCAGGTAATTGTTTCCGCTCAGATGAACTCGCGTGTGCAGGCTCCGATACCCGTTCGCCTTGGGATTGGCGATAAAATCCCGCAGGCTCCTGGGAATCGCCGTAAGATTATTGTTCACAAGCCCGAGCATCTTGTAGCAGTCGGTGATCTCCTCCGTGTGGAGTACTATCGAGAAGTCAACGTAATTTTCAGGATAGTTCGGGTCCAGGACCCTTTTCAACGGGTTGTAGTAGCTTCCCAGGCCTTTGACGCGTGTGCGGATATCGGCTGAGAGCCCCGAGTCGGCGAGTATTTTTGAAAGAGAGCCCTCAAGGCTCGCGACGGCCGGCAAGTGGCGCAGCTCCCGCATTAAATGCAGGATCTTCTTGCTCTTCTTTGGGTAAAGAAAAGAAAGCGCCAGATGGTAGAGTTCCCTTTTCAGGGGATATAGATTGAGGCGCGCCGCAATTGGAGCATACACGTCGATTGTTTCCTGGGCGATGCGCTGCCGTTTGGTCAGTGGAAGATAGTGAAGCGTTCTGAGATTATGCAGGCGGTCGGCCAATTTTATGATGAGTACTCCAAGTCTGCGGCTGGCGCTGATGAATATTTTGCTGTGCGTCAGGTCTTTGAGTAAAGCCTGGTCCAGATGATACCTGGCCAGTTTGGTGACCCCGTCGACCAGTTTGGTGACCTTGGGCCCGAAGCGGCTTTCGACATCTTCGAGCGACATCCATGGAACGTCTTCCACAACATCGTGCAAAAGGGCCGCCGCCAGCAGCACCGGGTCCTTGAAGTGCATCTCTCTGACAAGGATTTCGGCCACCGCGCAGGGATGGCTTATGTAGGGGGCCCCGGATCTTCTCCTCTGGCCGGCGTGCAACTCGGAGGCAAACTCGAGGGCTTCGAAAAAAATAGCATTATCGGTGTTTGCCGGATCGAGGTTCTTGGACATGCGGGCCCGGAACTCGTGGAGGTCGAAGAAGTGCATGTCTCCAGCGACCACCGGCAGCGTTAAACCCGATTTTCCGTAAGTTTCGGTTTCAGCCATTTTACCCGCTTTTAAGTCTAATCCTCTTTTGGCGCCACGGGGGCGCTCCCTCGATACCTTATTTACCGGTTATTCTATCAGGTTGACAAGGAAATTTCACCCCGCCGGGACAATCGCCATTGTGAACCTGTCCTGCTGCTATACCGGATATTGAATCACCAACGGTAGCGCCGCCTTCCACGGCGGCGTTGCTCAATCACGCAAAAGGGTCTTTATCTACGCGCCGCCATCGCTCCGTTTCATCATTTGCCGGTTGATGCTTGTACGGATTTGAAACGTGTTTTCCCTTTGGACTAGATTTCCCTGCTTCTTTTCTTTTCCTGCCGCTCTTTTTTCCGCCTTGAAAAGTATTTTTGAAGTTATTATGTAAATGCTGATATAAGAATCGGCAGTGGGACTGCAAAATGAGTAAGATTTGGAGGCTTACAATGGAGTCTAACGAGTTGGTCGAGATCAAAGAAGTCTTCGTTAAAACCGACAGGACTCAGGGGAATATGGTCATCCTCAAACGGTCGGAAGAAGACAGCCATTATTTTCTCATGTTCGTTGGCGACGCCGAAATCACAGCGATAGCGAAGGAAAAAGGTCTGGTCGAACCAAAGCGGCCTCTCACGCACGAGATTTACTTGACAATCTTGAAACGCACGGGAGCGGTATTCGAAAAGATCGAGATCGCAGAGATGCGCGATAACACCTTCTATGCGAAAATCTACACTCGCATTAACGATGAGGAGGTCGTCTTCGATGCCCGTCCGAGCGATGCAGTGGCATTGGCGCTGCACGAGAAGTGCCCTATTTGGGTCAATAAGAAGCTGCTCCGCGTCGAGCTGACCCCCGAAGAAGTCCAGGAATTCGAAATGATCGTCAAGACCGTAAAGTTTTGATTTGCTTGGCGCAATAAGCGTTGCAAAACTATCGTTTGACTTGCCGCACCGTTTTGGATAGACACTGACATCCGCGCAGCCTCTGTGGGTGACGATGCCGCAAGAACGACAAAGCCGGTGCGCACCGGCTTTGTCGTTTGGGGTGGGACCGCTCCCGGCGCGCAGACTTGCCGATGCTTGCACGTGCAGACGCGGTGGCGCCTGACTTCTAAAACTTTCGCCAACCTGGTAGAGGACATCTTATGGCCATTACTTCTTCTTCAGCCACATTTACCCGTTTTTTCACACCCTATCTCGAAGCTGAGGATTTCTGGAGCCTGGTGGATGAAAAGCTCCGAGGAGGAGCTTTTACCGAACCCGACGACTCTCAGGTCGAGGCTGCCGGTTTTGCATCCTGGGAGGATTTTTTCGATCCCAATTTCTCCTACGGCTCGTACCGGAAGGGAGAATACGTAGCGTTCAATTTCCGGTTGGACCAGAAGAAGGTCCCCGGTATGGTGCTCAATAAGTTCGTGAGGCAATCGGTGCAAAAATTCCGGGACGAGAACGACGGCAAATGGCCGAACCGGATCGAAAAGCAGCAAATGCGGGAAAGCATGCAGGAGTACCTGCTGAGCCGCGCATTCCCTCAGCCGTGCACGTCCGAGGTGGTTTGGAACCCGGCGCGCAACTGGATGATTCTTGGAACTGCGAGCAGCAAGATGATGGAGGCGTTCCTCGAATATTTCGAACGGCAGTTCCAACTCTATCCCGTTCCTCTCTATCATGCGCCATGGGCGTTTAACTTGCTTCAGCTCACTCCGGGCCAAAAGGACGTCCTCGGCTCCCTTGTTTCGCTTAAATCCCCGACCGTCCTCAACGATGGGCGGTTTCTGGGCTCGGAGTTCCTGACCTGGATGTGGTTTTTCATCGAACGGCTGGGCGGCTCGATTCAGGCCGGGGATAAAATAGCAAACGTCCACCTTGGGGACCGCATGGTCCTGGTCCTGCCCGGCGACAGGAAAGAACGGGTGGTGTGCACCACGCAGGCGAATTTCCTCCATGAGGCCCGTACAGGGCTGCGCCAGGGCAAGGTGGTCGATGAGGCCCAACTTTTCTTTATAATCGGCGAAAACGAATACTTTTTGACCCTGGACAGCTCACTGTGGTCCCTGAAAGGGCTCAAGACCCCCAGGCAGCTCCCCGACTACGGCCGGGAAGACCCCGATGGCCGATTCCTTGAAAAGATGTACTTTATTGAGGAAGTCTTTTCGGTCCTGGATGCCCTCTTCACGCGCTTTCTCGCCGAAAGGCTGACCCCGGGATGGGAAAGCGACTCGCTTGTACAACTTCAAAAGTGGATTGACCGGGGCGATGGGCCGGAGGGACCGGCAGCCAAGATTTAAACTTCATTCTGCGGCGCTGCCTTCGAGCGCGCCCGACCCTGCTTTGGAACCGATGCGTCCGGACTCCCGGCCGCACTCGCCGCCCCGCGAAGCGGCAGCGGCGCAGGATTGAATTATGATGACGGATGCGGCGGCTCGCCGCCCCTCACGCCTTCTTAGCGACTTATGAACCAGATCGGCTTAGGCGCCTTCACATACGTAATCCACGAGCATTGGTTGAGCGCTTTTCTCGTATTTGTCTCGCTCACCGTCATGTGCGTCATCCTCGCGTTGCGCTGGTATGTGAGACGGCGCTTGCGGGAAATGCTCGAAAACCGGTTCGCCGATCAGCACGAACTCGATCTTCTGACGCCGCCGGGCGCCCTGGAACAGCAAGCGCTCGAGTTTATCGCCCGGATGCGGGAGCAGGTTTGGGAGCTTCCCGAAAGTGAGCTTCAGCTTGGGTTTGACGCTTTCAACCAGCGCGCCCTTAATATCGTGCGCACGATCGGCGCCCTCTATCACCCGGAAGCAGCTCAGCCTGAGTACGAAGCCTCGCTTTTGGATACTCTGGAACTGCTGAAGCGGGTGAGCACCCGGCTCGCAAGGCTCGCCTCAACCATCCCGATAAAGTATATAGGGGACCGTAAGCTGAGCGATTTCCAGCGCTACTACCAGGTCTATGTCAAAATAAACGAAAACCCGGTCTTGAAGCTTTTCAAAAGAAACCCGCATATCTATAAGGCCGCAAAGCTCGCCCTGAGTGTAAAAAACATCGCCAATCCGCTCTACTGGGCTGGGCGGGAGCTTACGCGCGAGGGGTATTTCCTCATTCTCAGATGGTTCTACCTGACCTTCACCAGCGAGATTGGCAAAGAAGCCATACGGCTCTACAGCGGTAAGCGCTTCCAGCAGGAGGAGGACCGTGACGCTGCGCTCGTGTGCTATCGCCTGTTTCATACGATGCGCAAATGGAGCGGACCGACCCCTGCTGAGTGGGCTGCATTCGTGCGCATAGTCGCGGGCCATTCGGCCCTGGATTCCGACAGCAAGCTGCACATCCTGGCGAGGTGCTCGGAGGACCGCCTTCCCAGGGACGTCGAAGAGCAGACGATATCTACCAAATCGGGAATTAAATGGTATAAGAAGGGTCTGAAGAAACTGCTGGACGCCGACGCGGGATCCTCTCCAGCAAAAGCAAAGCTGGTCGAAAAGGAAACCGGGGATCAAAACGCGGCCGGGTAAACGGCCGGCGCCGGTTTTGCTCAACCCCTGTAAACTCTTAAACCCGTCGGGCCGCTTGATCGGTCCGAGAAGAGAAAACCATATGAAACCACCCCGTGTACGACAACTCGGGGTTCTCTGCCTCTGCCTGGCGTCTGTTTTTGTGTGCGCTTTTTGCGGCTGCGGCTCGCCGGCAGCAAGCCAGCCTGACGACTTCCGCGGCGTCCGGTGGGCGGCGGAAGCCTCTTCGGTTTCAGGTCTCAGCCAAATCGCTGGCGAGGGCAACGTCATCTTGTACGAAAAGAGCGACGATCGGCTTCAAATGGGGGATGTCAGGCTCGAGCAGGTTATATACGGTTTCTACAAGGGCCGCTTCTATATGGGGATGGTCTATTTCCCGGCCGTCGGTTTCAAAAGAATCGAGGAAATGTTGACCCGTCAGCTCGGTCAGCCGGCCAAACCCGACAACACTTCCTCCAGGCTGATATGGGAGGGCGACAATGTCTCTGTGTTGCTCACTCTTGGCGACAGCTCCGAGCAGGGACGCCTCGTCTACATCTATAAGCCGATTCAACTGGAAGTCGAACTGAAAAAATAGTCTTGTCAAGACGCAGAAACTATCTCACCCGTGGAGTCTCTGGTTTATCGGGATATTGAAATGGAACCGGACGATAGATTTGCAGGCGATGTTTCCCTGCTTCAGTCGATTCTCAACTCCCTGGTTGTCGGAATCGTCTCGATTGACCTCGAGGGCGCAATCACCGTCTTCAATGAAGCTGCCGCCCGGCTCATGGGGATTCCCAGGGAGCAGGCCCTGGGCAGACATATTCTCACCGTAATCCCTAACGCCAGCCTGGTTAACGTGCTGCGAACGGGCGAGCCTGAGATGGGCCGCACCCAGTTGATCGGCCAGCGCACCATGCTCACAAACCGCGTCCCGATCGTTCACCGCGGCGTGATGATTGGCGCGGTCTCCATGTTCCAGGACATAACGGAATCGGGGAAAATCTCGCATGAGCTCGATTCCACCAGGACAATCCTGCGCACCCTCGAGGGAATCCTGTCGGGCGCCGGAGAGTGGATGGTGGTCGTTGACGCAAACGGCGTCATCACCATGATGAGCGAGAATTACGCAAGGTTCAACGGGTCCACCCTTTCACAGGCCGTGGGACGGCATGTGACTGAAGTTATCGAGAACACCCGTATGCATATTGTGGCCCATACCGGCGTGGCCGAAATGGGGGAAAAGCAGACCATCAGAGGCCGGGAGCTGATAGTGAACAGGGTCCCGCTGATGGATGCGGACCGGGTAGTGGGGGCCTACGGGCGTGTTGTTTTCAAGGACGTGGAGCAGCTCTATGAACTCGCCTCCAAGCTCAAGGTGCTCGAATCCAAAGTGAAGTATTATGAAAAAGAGCTGACCCAGCTTCGTGGAGCGCGCTATACCATGGCCAGCATTCTTGGTTCCGGACAGGCCATCAGCGCCGCCAAACTCGAAGCCCTCAGGGCCAGCCGGACCGATTCAACCGTGCTTGTTTTTGGCGAAACCGGAACGGGCAAGGAACTTTTTGCGCACGCCATCCACGCCGCAAGCCAGCGTCGCAGCGGACCTTTCATCAAGCTCAATTGCGCGGCCGTTCCCGCCGATCTCCTGGAATCGGAGCTTTTCGGATATGATGAGGGCGCGTTCACGGGCGCCAAAAGAGGCGGCAAACCCGGAAAATTTGAAATGGCCCAGGGGGGCACTCTCTTTCTCGATGAGATCGGCGATATGCCCCAGGCTATGCAGGTCAAGCTTTTGCGTGTCCTGCAGGAACGTGAGCTCGAACGGGTCGGGGGCACCGTGACCCGTCCGGTTGACATCCGCATTATCGCGGCGACCGGAAGATCTCTCGAAGAGCTGGTAAATGACGGGAGCTTCAGAGCAGACCTCTACTACCGGATTCACGTGATCCCGATCCGAATACCACCCATCAGGGAAAGGCGCGAAGATATCGAAGCGATAGCCGATAGCTTCCTGGCCGGGCTGTCAAACGACACAGGCGAGTTCAAAAGAACGATTTCACCTGAACTCATGGAAGCCCTCAAGTCCTACAATTGGCCGGGAAATGTGCGCGAATTGCAAAACGTGCTCGAACGGGCCGCAGCTATGACCAGGGGAGAAACGCTTTTGCCCGAACACGTCCCCGACTACCTCCTGCGCTCAATCCCTAAGCTGTGCGCAGGCCTGGCGCCATGCACTCTTGCGCACGCCAGGGCCGAGGCGGAGCGCAAAACCATTGTCGCGGCCCTTGCGGCCGCCGCAGGAAACAAGACAAGGGCGGCCTCCATCCTGCAGATACATCGCGTCAAGCTCTATGAGAAGATGAAAAGGCACGGGATTCCATATGTAGCTAATAAGGTACATGTACCAAATTAGCTACATCAGCGCCAGAATCCCTAACTCGGCCTATTCCCTTTATCTGCCGCCACTTTGCCTATTTTCGCAGTGTAACTCGCCGGTTACATTTCCCGGCGCTAACTCTTCTCTTCGCTCACAAATCCCGGCCGGAAGCCACTCCGGAAATTTGGCGCAGGATTTGCTTGGCGATTCCCATAAAAAAACATCCTTTACATCGGTTCCATGATTTTGCCCCTATCCTCTCTTCATTCCGGAAAGGCAAGACATGCTCGATATCAGGGGTTCTGTGGCGGTTATCACCGGGGGAGCTCAGGGAATTGGGCGGGCGCTCGGCGAATACTGGGTGGCCGGCGGAGGAAAGGTCGTCCTGGCCGATGTGTCCGAAGAGCGTCTTGAGGAAGCGAAAAAATCTCTGGAGAGTTTGGGGGGCGAGGCGATCGCCCTTACCTGCAACGTCCTCAGCGAAGCCGATTGCTCATGGCTTGCACAAAAAACCATCGATATCTTTGGAAAGATAAACATGGTCATCCCGTGTGCAGGCATTACCAGAGACTGCCCGGTGCTCGATACGGACAAAGGCGCCGGCAAAGTGATCGGGAAGATGTCGCTTGAGAACTTCCAGGTCGTTATGAACATAAATCTCACCGGTGTTTTCCTGACGGTCCGGGAATGCGTCGAACAAATGATCAACCATGACTGCCGGGGTCTGATCTGCCTCATATCTTCCACCAGTTCGCTCGGAGCGGCCGAACAGCTCAATTACTCATCATCTGCCGCCGCTTTGTCAGTGGCGCCCAGGGTGCTGACCGCCGAGTTCTTCAGGCGCGGACTGGCCGGCAGGATCCGCTGCGTCGCCATCGCCCCGGGATATGTCGATGCCTCGCTGGCAAGAGGAGGCATGGACGGCGAACACGCCGGAAACGCAGTGGACCAGGTCCCGATCGGACGTCTGATCGATCCTTATGAAATAGCGTCGCTGGTCGGTGAGCTTTACCGCAATGAGGCCCTTGCGGGGGAGGTGTACTATATCCACGGCGGTTTGCGGCTGGGGTCGAGGGGTTAGCGGCGCTGGCGGTCTGTAATAACCGGATAATAGTTGGCGGCTTCGGGGGGAAGGGGGTGATGCCGGGAGGTTCTCGCAACCGCTTGAAATATAATCGACGCAATACTTTCCATTCTGGACTCAAAGCCAAACTGAAGATTCGCGCTTGCACGAACCTCCGATCGATATTGACGGCCTTGAGGACTTACCCTCCACTTTAAAAGGAGCGCCTGTATGGACGTATTAGGGATTGTACTCAGTCTGTTTCTTTTGATGTTCATGGCCTATATGGGGTTTTCGGTCATCCTGTTCGCCCCTGTCTTCGCTCTCCTGGCGGCCTCTCTCCAGGGGATGCCGATCATGCCCTCCTACACTGAACTCTTTATGGCCAAAGCCGTGGTCTACGTGAAACTCTTTTTCCCCATATTTCTGCTGGGCGCGGTGTTTGGGAAGGTGATGGAAGACACTCTTCTGGCGAAGGGCATCTCGCATGCGATTATGCAGAAACTTGGACAAAAGCATGCCATCCTCGCCGTCGTTTTGTCCACCGCCATATTGACCTACGGCGGCGTCAGCCTGTTCGTCGTGGTTTTTGCTGTCTACCCTTTTGCGGCGGCGCTTTTTAAAGAAGCCGGCATCCCCAAGCGATTGATTCCAGGCTGTATCGTCCTGGGGGGCTTCACCTTCACTATGGACTGCTTTCCGGGCACGCCGCAGATCCAGAATATCATTCCAACCAGCTTCTACGGCACTAATGCCTACGCCGGCCCCGTGCTGGGTTTAGTTGGCGGGACACTGATTCTGATCATTGGAATGATCTGGTTGGAACACCGGCACAGAAAAGCGGCGGCGAAGGGGGAGGGTTACGGCGACCATACTTTGAATGAACCCTTGGTTTCCGAAAATGCAGTGCTGCCCAAATGGTACCTGGGAGTGTTGCCTCTGCTGGTGGTCCTTGCTCTCAACTTTATCCTATCGCGGTTGGTCACATGGAACCCCGACTCGTTCGCGCCGCTGCTCGGCCTGAAGCTCCCTCTCATGGCTACCGCAGTGAAAAACGTGATCGGCACCTGGTCGCTTATCATCGCCCTGGTGGCCGGCATCCTCCTCACCCTGGCGCTGGGCTACAAGAACCTCCCCAAGAAAAGCGGCAGTTTGCAGAAAGCCTTGAACGTGGGCGCCATAGGGTCTCTTCTCGCCATCATGAATACCGCCTCGGAAGTGGGTTATGGCAATGTCATTGCGGCTTTGCCCGGTTTCAAATCGATCGCCGCCTTTCTTCTCGGGATCAAACTCGGAGTTACGCCGCTTTGGTCGGAAGCTGTGTCCGTCACCACTCTGGCGGGCATAACGGGTTCGGCTTCGGGCGGCATGTCAATCGCGCTTGATCTCATGTCCAAAAATTGGCTGGCATGGGCAAACTCGGTTGGAGTTTCTCCGGATGTTCTCCACCGGATAGCCTCGATGGCCTCGGGAGGTTGCGACACTTTTCCGCACAACGGAGCGGTGATCACCCTGCTTGCGGTATGTGGGCTCACTCACAAGCAATCCTATCCGGATATCGGGATGATGACTCTAATCAAAACGTCAATGGCGTTTGTGATGATCATATTCTACTCTATCACGGGACTTTATTAGAAGCGCCCGTCTAAACCGTTGCCCCGGGGACCCGCCCGGCTTTTGGGGCGCAAAAAACCCCCTGGAGGCATAGTCAAACGCCTCTAAAGAGGAGCGCTCGGCGCTTTTGCAGAGCGGACTATATCGATGGAGGCGTAAGAAAGGAGTTTTACCCATGGCGGAAGTTGTCCCCAAACCGGAATTAACCCAACCCGTGCTTACGCCGGTCCAGGTGATGCGCATGAAGAAGGGCAAGATCATTTCGGCGGAAGAAGCCGTAAGTCTTATAAGAGACGGTGATACTATAGCGACGGAAGGTTTCGTTGGAACGGGTTTCCCGGAAGAGATCGTCATCCAGCTCAGAGAACATTTTTTGAGAACCGGAAGTCCCGGGAACCTGACCTGTTTTTACGCCGCCGCGCAGGGGGACGGCAAAACCAAAGGCCTGAACCACCTGGGCGTTGAAGGGTTGCTAAAAACAGTCATCGGTGGGCACATCGGGCTGGAGCCCGAAGTTCAGAAGCTTATCAGGGCAAACACGATTTTTGCCTACAACTTCCCTCAGGGCGTGCTCTCTCATCTTTTCCGCGATATCGCCGGGCACAAACCCGGCCACCTCACCTACGTCGGACTTGGGACTTTCGTAGACCCAAGGATAGATGGCGGCAAGCTCAATGAACTCACCAAAACAAAGGGAGAAGACCTGATCGAGGTGGTCCACATCGGCGGCAAAGAATGCCTTCTCTACAAAACCATGCCCATCGACGTCGCGATCTTGAGGGGAACGACGGCGGACGTGGATGGAAATATCACCATGGAGAAGGAGGCCCTTACACTGGAAGCGCTTTCCATGGCGATGGCCGCCAGGAATTCCGGCGGTATTGTCATGGTGCAGGTTGAACGAATCGCAGATCGTGGGTCGCTCAATGCCCGCGAGGTCAAGATCCCGGGGATCCTCGTCGACTGTGTGGTGCTGGCCAAACCCGAAAATCACTGGCAGACTTTCGTCGAGCCTTATGATCCGGCTTTCAGTTGTGAGATCCGGATGCCTATGCAGTCAATTCCGCCTATGGAGATGGGCCCCAGGAAGATCATCGCCAGGCGGGCGGCCTTCGAGTTGATGCCTGACAGTGTGGTCAATCTCGGGCTAGGCATGCCGGAAGGAGTCGCCCAGGTCGCCAACGAAGAGCGGATAATCGAGCGCCTTACCCTCAATACCGAAGCCGGCGTCATAGGCGGGCTTCCAAACTCGGGAACCAACTTCGGCACAGGGATCAACATGGTTGCGCTCGTCGACCAGCCTTACCAGTTCGATTTTTACGACGGGGGCGGTCTGGACATGGCGTTCCTCGGGGCAGCGGAAATCGACAGGGAGGGCAACGTCAATGTCAGCAAGTTCGGACCGAGGTTCGTCGGACCGGGCGGATTCATCAACATCAGCCAAAACTCCAAGAAAATTATTTTTGTCGGCACTTTCACTGCCGGCGGCCTGAATGTGGCGGTTGAAAACGGCAAGGTGAGGATCGAGCAGGAAGGAAAAGAACGCAAATTCATCGGTCAGGTCGAGCAGAAAACCTTCAGTGGCAAATATGCCGCAATGAACAAACAACCTGTGCTCTACGTTACCGAGCGCTGTGTCTTCAGGCTTCGGGAAGAGGGCCTGGAACTTATTGAAATAGCTCCAGGAATTGACATGCAGAAAGAAGTCCTGGCCCTTATGGATTTTAAACCGATCATCGACAAAGAGCCTCAATTGATGGACCCTAGGATTTTTCAACCTCAGCCGATGGGTCTGGATAGCGATCTGCTGAGCCCGCCGATCGAGGAACGCCTGAACTACCATCCCGAGGAGGATCTTTTCTTTCTCAACTTTGAAAACCTGTATATCAAGTCGTCAGAGGAAATCCGGAAAATCAAGGCGATTGCTGAGAAAACGCTGGCGTCTCTGGGGAAGAAGGTCAATACGATTGTTAACTATGACAATTTCAACATAGCCCCGGATTTGATCGATGAGTATTGGGATATGGTGAAATATCTCACGCGGTTCTGCAAAAACACTACGCGTTATACGACAAGCACCTTCCTGAGGATGAAACTCGGCGATGAACTGGCGAAGCGGGATGTGGCGCCCCACGTTTATGAGACCAGAGAACGTGCGTTGCGCGCCCTGGTGCAAAAAGAGAAATAAACCTCTCTTGATTTTTTGAGGTTTTCAGGGCAAAGATTCATTGTCCAATTCGAGCGATCTGGAATATAAGACGGCATGCCCCACGACTGAGACAGGCTGAAACGGACAGGGAGACAGGGAGACACGGAGACGGGGGGATACGGAGACANNGCGGAGACGCGGGGACACGGGGACGCGGAGATAAAACACTCTCCCCCTCACCCTTTCACTCCCTCTCCGCCTCTGCCCCTCCCCCCCTCACCGCGTCACCCCCTCTCCCTGTCAGTCTTACAGGGCGGGGCTGGTTGCGGTTCGACTCTGTCGATTGGGCGAAACTGCGCAGCTTCAGGTGGGTCCCGATCGCTTCGGCCGCCGTTTGGATTATGGTTGTCTGGATTCAGATAATCATTCGGCCTCAAGGTGATTTTCGGCTCCACTTTGAGCTTGGCAGACGGCTCGCCAGGGGTGTTTTTATATACGAAGGCGGCCTTGATTTCGTTTATCCGCCCTTCTGGGCAATGGTCCACGCTCCACTTCATTTCTTCGGCCTGCATGCTGCACAGATCATCGTCTATCCCCTGGGCGTTGTCGCCATAGCGGTGCTGGTCAGAACGCTCCAGCGCCTCGCTGAACAGAGCCTGCCGCTTTCACCGGACGCTTCCTTCTGGTCCACAACGCTGGCCGTCCTGCTTTGCGCCCTTTTTCTGGGGCGCGACCTCCCCGAGGTCGGAGTGAATACGGCCCTGGTCGCAATGTCCTGGCTGTCGGTTTATTTGTGGTCAAAGGAGCGCGACGTTGCCGGCGGGGTAGTCCTTGGTTTGGCGGGCGCCATGAAGTGTACGCCCCTTCTTTTCGTCGCCTGGTTCCTGCTCAAGCGGCAATGGAAAATCGCGGCCGCAGCATGCGCCGCCTTTATGCTCTTCACGCTGAGTCCGGTCCTTGTGAGCGGTCCCGGCCAATATGCCCGCATGATGGAGACCTGGATTGCAGGGGTGGTCCGGGGATTGATGGACCCTGACCCATCCCGCGGTCCCCTGGGAGAGGAGAAGGTTGAAAACCTCTCGCTTCGGCCTGCCCTCGCACGCTACCTCATGCATCTGCCATACGGGCACATGGGCAGGCCCGAGACGTCCGACGACCCCCGCCGCCCAAATAATCCCCCAAGCCCGTACTATTTGCAGTTCCTGGATTTGCCGGTTTTCTGGGCTGGAATGGTGGTCCGCCTTCTTATGGGCGCCTTTTTCATCTGGATGGCCTGGCTGATGCGCCACCCTCCTGTGAGCCGCAATTCCATTGAAATCCTCTGGGAATGCGCAGCGGTGTCAATCCTCATACTGCTCTTCTCGCCAATTACCTGGGTTCAGCATGGAGTGGGGGTGTTGCCGGCCCTCTTTCTGATCTGCCGCGCCGCTCTCGCCGGCTTCAGTCTTTCTCGCTGGCAGACTGCGGCGATGGGGGCCTATGCCATTTTCTGCCTGATCATGAGCAGGTTTTTTTTCGGACGGGGTTTTGTAAAACTCGCAAACTCCTACCGTGTGAAAACGTTGGGCTTCATTCTACTGTTGAGTATCGTCATGGCCTGCTGGCTGCGTCTTTCCAAGACGCATAGCTCCAGCGTTCAACAGCCTCAAAAGGGCCACCCGGTTGAGTAACTCGCATACGCTGGTGACCAGGGCAATGAGCGGGGGAACGTTTTTCCATTTTAAAGATACCCCGCACCCGCCAGGATTCGGCCTCACGCGCTGGCGCGTGAGGGCCGAGCGCTAGGCGCTCGTGGCGGTTGGCCGGAGGCCTCGCGGAGCGTCGAGATTATGAGCCGCGTAGCGGCGAGTGGGTGTGGGGGCGCATGTCCCCCCATCCCCCACGCTTCTAGAAAGCTCTTAGATTGACCATATGCCAAAACCTACCGGACACTGCCGGGGCAGGGGGGATTTTAAACGCAACTTGATTAAGGCCGCTTCCCGCCGCGGACCGGGTCCGGGGCAGGCTCCGGTTCGTTGAGCTGCACCTAAGCGGCTTCGGAAAACGTCCTAACCGATGACGTTCTCTGCCCTAAAAGGTCCAGCAACTCGCGGTTAACCTTTTCGGCGTGGGTCCAGGTGATGCCGTGCGGCCCACCTTCCACGACCACCAGTCGGCTTCCCTTGACAAATCCGTGTGTGCGCTTTCCTGAAGCGGCTGAGGGCACAATCCGGTCGGCGTCGCTATGAACGACCAGAGTAGGCGCGTCGATGCGTTTCAGGTCCTCCCGGAAGTCGGTCAACCACGCCGAGACGCTCCTTTGCGCTCGGTGATGTCCTGAAAAATCCCGAGCACCCCGGCGACCGGATGCCGCTCATCAACGTCCCTTATCTGTTCGGTAACCATAACGGTTTGGTCATCAGCCCGGCGCCTTTCAGTCGAACAGGGCTGCATCTCCCGATTCTTCGGCTTTCCTTCGCGCCAATCCCAGAAGTCTTTGTTCTTCAAAACTGACTTTCGGGTAACGGGCGGAAGGGATATGTTTAAGAAAGACTTCACCGCTGTCGGTACGTTTGCCCGCTCCGCCATGGATTTGCTTCCATTTGGCCAGAAGGGTTAGTCGCAAATCTCGAGTGTAAGGAAAACTCTGTCGCGCTCCAGGACATGCCCAGGCTGCTTATCTTGTGAGTGATGTATGAAATGTGCTCAGTGCTTAAGTCGTCATTTTTTGAGTGGGGCGTGACGGTGGAAGAAAACTGACAAAACAGCTATATGCATTCACTAAAAATCGGTGGAGTTAAGGTAGGACCTCAGGTTGACTTTGCCCTTTTTCAACCCGAGCTTTGATCGAAGACGATAGCGGTGAGTCATGACAGTATTCAGGGAGACCCCGAGTATCGAGGCGATCTCCTTGCTTCTTTTGCCGGCTTTGACAAGGTTTGCGACCTGGACTTCCATTGAACTGATATGCACATGCTTAAGCGACAGATTTTTTAGAAATGGGGAACAGATTTCCGACAGATTCATCTCCAGGATCTCGATATACGCTCTATACTCTTGACTAAACTGACCATTTTTCAACTTCTCCACATAGGGGAGAATCAGCTCATTTACATTGGAGACAACATCTGCGCCAAGTTTCTCCTTTTCTCTCTCCGACCGTTGAAGGAGCACTCCCATAGTAATATTCAATTCCCGGAGTTCCCTCTTCATCTTCCGTTCGCGATCGATCCTTTCCATCTTTGCCTTGAGTTCAGGCAACTGAAATGGTTTTGCTATGAAGTCAGCCGCCCCGGCCTTGATTATTTCGCTGTACGTATAAACGCCGGTATAGCCGGTCATCATGATCGTATCGATCTCCGTGTTGATTTTGAAAATCTCGCTGAGGAGCTGCAGGCCATCCATGCCCGCCATTTTAATATCTGAGATAACGAGATCGAAATCGTTTCGTTTTATTGCTTCCAGCGCTTTAGTGGGATCGGTGGCGCTCTCGCAGGAATATCCGGAGGAGCGCAGGAATTTAGTCAGCATGGCGCAAATATCTGGTTCGTCATCGACTATCAGCACCTTTCTAATTTCCCTTTCCAAATCAGCCCCCCTTTCTCGCATCGAGAATCTTTCGGACCGCCCTGGATATTTGTCTTATGCTATAAGGCTTCATCAAGAGTTCTATCCCAAGCTCTCTTGCGGACTCAGGAGTAATTTTTTCACTAAACCCCGTGCAAATCAGGATCGGGATATCAGGCCGAATCCTACGGACTTCTTTGGCAAGATCCATCCCGGTCATATTTGGCATGGTGTAATCGGTAATAATCAGATCGAACTCGTCTGCCCTGGCGCTAAATACTTCAAGCGCACGAAGGCTATCTGTCCCGGCGGTGAGCTTATAGCCGAGTCCTTCCAAGATTGCGGTTCCCATTTCAACAACTGCCTGTTCGTCGTCCAGGAGCAAAATACTTTCTGTACCAATTAAAGCCTCATAAGTCGGCGTCTCGATAGGAATAGCATCTGCTGTTTCCATCATTGGGATGTAGATAGTGAACGTTGTGCCTCTGCCTGGTTCGCTCCGGACAGTAACGGCCCCTTCGTGCCGTTTGACTATCCCATTGACAACGGCCAGTCCGAGTCCACTTCCCTTTCCCACCTCCTTGGTGGTGAAGTAAGGGTCGAAGATGCGCTCCATAGTCTTTGCATCCATTCCAGCGCCCGTATCTGAAACGCACAATTTCAGGTGTGGTCCGGGCTTGAGATCAACGATTGACCGATCGGCCAAATCGCTTTCGCTCAAATCGACAGTGGACAGGCGAACTTCCAGAATGCCCTTCTCATCCATTGCATGGGCTGCGTTCGTGCAGAGGTTCATCAACACCTGGTGGATTTGAGTTGGATCTGCCAGCGCGACACCCTTCCTTATCTTTTGCCTCATTTCTATCGAGGCTGGCAGCGAAGACCGCAGAAGCTTCAGGGCCTCTTTGATAATCGGACTTATATCGGTCGGTATTCTCTGCTGCTCTTGAGTAGCGCGGGAAATCGCCAGGATTTGTCTGATCAGTTCCTTGGCCCTTAGAGATGCATTGAGCACCTGCTCCAAATCATTTCGCAGTGGACTGGATAGGGAAAGTTCAAGCAGCGCCATTTCCGTGTAGCCGATCATAGGCTGCAGTATATTGTTGAAATCGTGCGCTATGCCTCCGGCAAGCGTCCCGATGGCTTCCAGTTTCTGTGATTGGCGGAGCTGTGTTTCGATCTTTTCCTTTTCTTCCTCCATACGCTTGCGTTCGGTGACCTCCCAGGCAAGGCCGTTCACCCTCACTGGCTGGCCTGTTTTATCGCGGAACAATTTTGCACGCGCAACGATGTAATGGACGCTTCCATCCGGCCAGACGGATCGGTACTCCGTTTCATACGGCACATCCTGTCCGATGGTTCGCGCCAATGCCGCCTTGAGCGCCTCACGGTCGTCAGGATGCACCGCGTTGAAGAACTCAACTGCTGTTCCGGTAAATTTAGCCTGGTCGATACCCAGAAGGCGGCAGACCTGATCGTCAAAAAAACGTTTGTTCTTAATTAAGTCCCAGTGCCACACTCCCATATGCGCAGACCGCAGTGCAAGCTCGAGCCTGGACTGATTCTCCCGCAGTTCCTCCTCCAGTCGCTTGCGCTCGGTGATGTCCTGATTTGATCCTCGAGTCTTGACGACCCTGCCCGTCTGGTCGCAAACAACCCCCCAATGGGCGATGATATGGCGCTCCTCCCCATCAGCCCGGATGATTCGGTGTTCCACTTGATCGGTAAAATTGGGATCGGTGGTCGCCAACGTTTTGGCGATTCCCTCAGCGACCAAATGAGATTCCTCCGGCGGAATGAACTTGCGGGCATAGGTCTCGGCGGTCATCTGCGGCCCCCCTTCATGCTGGGAGGTGGTGCCGTACAGCGCATAGAACTGGTCGTCAAAACTAAACATGCCGGTTTTGACATCGTATTCCCATTTCACCAGCTTGGCGAGGTCCATGGCCATCTTGAGCCGCGCCTCGGTCTCACGCAGAGCCTCCTCCGCATGCTTGCGCTCGGTGATGTCGGAGATCACACCAATCAACCCTCTGACGGCGCCATGGGCATCGACCAACGTTGCCTTGTTAAAGATGACTTGTCTGACTTCCCCTTGCCTATACTGAACCTGCCAGTCATATTGTTGGTTGCCTCGGTGCTCGAACAACTCCCGATCTTTTTCCGCATATTTGTCTGCAATATCCCTGGGCGCAATGTCATAGACTGTTTTGCCCAGAATGTCCTCCATCGGCTTCCCGGTGTGCTCCAGAAAGGCTTGATTACAGCCGGTATAGAGGCCGTTGGCATCTTTATAAAAAATGGGGTTTGGGATGGTGTCAAATAACGTCTCCAAAAAGCCGACCTGCTCTCGAACCTTTTCCTCCATCAGCTTGCGTTCGGTGATGTCGCGAATTGATTCGACGGCGCCAACGATATTTCCGATTGAGTCGCGCAAGACGCTTGCTGTCGCGAAAAGATATGTCTCGCCGGTTTTGAGTGCGGGCATATATGCTTCACTCACTAATACATCGTCCCTTCTTTCTGTGCTGGTGTATTTCGACAATATCTCTTCCTGGGGGTTTAGGACTAGGTCTATGAGGATGGGCCTTCGCTCCCCGTAAAAGGGGAGAAAGGGGAGAGCATACTCGTAATTGCCCTTTCCAAGCATATCCTCGGCCTTAATTCCTGTCATCTCCTCTATGGCTTTGTTCCAGGCGATGACGTTCCCTTCACTATTGATCACTAAAGTCGCATCGGGAAGGAAGTCTATGATATTTGCGAGTTGTTGTTCGGATTCTTTAAACGCTTGCTCGGACAGCTTGCGCTCGGTGATATTCACGATCATGCCATCGCAAGCTATCAGTTTTCGCTGCTCGTCGTAGTGCGGCACGAGTGTATTTCTCACCCAACGAATTGAACCGTCTCGATGAATGATCCTATGTTCTAAAGGCGATACTGCTTCACCGGAGAGTATCCTGGCGGCCTGATCTCTCACAGCATCTCGGTCTTGCTCATGGACCATTTGATACCAGAGGTACGGATCAGCCTCGTAGTCTTCTGACGTATAGCCTGTCACCGCAGAGCAACCCGGACCATGAACCGTGGCGAGTGGACGGTTATCTTGAACTTGCACCGTGAAGATATAGTCCGTGACCGATTCGAGAAGCAGCTTGTAGTGCTTTTCGCTTTCTCGCAACGCCTCCTCCACCTGCTTTTGCTCGGTGATGTTGCGTCCAATCGTTGATGCCGCCACAATCCTGCCTTCGTCGTTTCGGACAGGCGAAATTGTGAGAGACATCCAGATGTCCCGGCCGTCTTTTCTTCGCCGCTCCGTTTCATAGTGCTCGATGTGCTCTCCCGACTTGATCCTTTCAATTAACTGTGGCGCCTCGTCTTCGTGTCCAGGCGGAAGCAGGCTGGAAATCGGTTTGCCGATCACCTCACTTTCGGTGTAGCCGTAGATCTTCTCTGCGCCCCTATTCCAGTTCGTTATGCGCCCATCCAGGTTTTTCCCGATGATGGCATCATCCGAATACTCGACTATGGCAGCCAGTTGGGCCCCCTTCTGCTCTGCCTGCTTGCGCTCGGTGATGTCCTCACTGAAGATCAGGATACCTGCGACAGCGCCCGTTGAGTCGCGCCACGGCCGTATTTCCCACCGGAGCCACTGTACCGAACCGTCAGCTCGCTCGAACCGGTCTGTGTCGGCCCGCACCGTCTCACCCGCCAGCCCGCGGCGGTGGACGGACTTCCAACGTTCGGGAATCTCCGGAAAGACATCGTAGTGCGACAGGCCCCGCAAATCTCGCTCTCCGAGATTGTAATCGCTTAGCCATCGGCGACTCGCGCTCAAGTAACGCATCTCGCGATCAAACATGGCCAATGATGCAGGCGAGTGTTCAATGAAGATACGTAACAATTCCTCGCTCTCCCGCAGCTTGTTTTCCGCCCACGCCCTTTGGAATGCCGTACCCAGTTGCAGGGCGGCCTCTTCAAGCATCTTGACCATATTCGGGGGAAGCATGTTCTCACGATGATCGGCCACATGGACTAAACCGCGTATCTTGCCTCCGCTGTAAAAAGGGAACAGTCCAACCGTCTCGTAGCCCTCTATGTTGCATCTGTTTCCGGTTCGCCCCTTCTCCTCCTCAGAAACCGTGGCCAGAAAACGGCTGGTGGCGTTGACGCAAAACGCCCCACCTTCGGTATAGAATGGGAGACTCGGATCAACATCGCCCCTAATCACTTTAATGCACATGCATTCATCCGATTTCAGAGAAAGAGGGTTTTCCGACTCATAAAACTTCTGGCTGAACCCCTGATAGGCCTCATATGGAATGTTCAAGTTTTCGTCCAGCACACGGATCCCCACAGCATCGCAACCGGTATAGTTTTTGATCTCAGAAACATATGCCCTTAGCAGCGGGGCTATCTCCGTATGATCGTGCACAATCTCAAGAAAACGCAGGGAAACTCGCAGGTCATCCTCCGCCTGCTTGCGCCGAAATTCTCTGTCCAGGTTGTCGAGGGCAAATCCGATGTCGCCGGCAACCTTTTCGAGCAGATTGACATCTTCGCCGCCAAAGCGGTCAACCTCATCGGAATAAATTGTCAGTGCGCCCCAAATCCCTCCCGCCCTTTCAATAGGGAATGCCGCAGCAGAGGCGATGCCGAAAGGCTCCGCTCGATCACGCCACGGAAGGGTCTGCGGGTCATGCAGGAAGTTGTTATGCACAACAGGGTGACGTTCGCGTATGCATGTGCCGGTAGGTCCGAGACCCTCAGGGTGATTGTCGGCATATACCGCTATGCCCTGGACATATTCGCCGATCCCTCCCCAGAAGGCTGTCGGCACGACGGCGTTAGTCATGAGTTCCACCTGGCCAATCCAGGCCAACAGAAAACCTCCCCCTTCCACAACCTCTCGGCACGCTTGCTCCAGAAAAGTTTCAGGGGATGTCGCCCGCACCACTGCCTTGCTTACACGGCTGAGCACCGAGTAAAGCCGGTTCAGGTGTTCGATCTTTCGGGTTTGTTTGGCGCGCTCGGTTATGTCTCGAATGTTGCATTGGATGACTTTGGTATGGTCCACCTGGTAAACATTGCTGACAAACTCGACGGCGACGGACCGCCCATCGAGGGTTTGCAGCGGCAGATCCTCGTAGCGGATGTATTCGTTGTCCTGCAGGGTCTTGAAAGCGTCCTTGGACGCGGCAATGTCTTTGAATGAACCGATTTCCCAGATATGTTTCCCGCATAATGCGTCGTAAGAATAGCCGAGCAACTGCAACAGGAAAGGATTGACATCAACCACCTTGCCCGTATCGGCATCCAGAATCAAGATGCCGTCCTTGGCTGATTCAAAGAGCCGCCGGTAGCGCTTCTCGGAATCTTGCAGCGCCTCCATGGTGCTGGGGAGGCCAAGTTGGTTTTCGACATTTGTGCCTTTCATAGTCAAACCCCGATAAATATGTCTTCCAGCTAACAAATGATTGTGTAATTTCTGCATATCTCCTGGACGCAGGGGGGATCTTCGAATATGCACCCGACAAAAGGGTTCTGTCTTACGTCTGCTTGCAGGGGGACTTCACACATCGTCCAGGTTTCTCAACATAATTATAAGTCTTTGCAAAGATTTTTATATACCCTGCGCGCACATTTCTGTCTAACATGCACCATGTAAGAATATCCCTAAAATGGAGAACTCACGATGCTCAACGTTGCTTGCCAACCTCAAAAGAGTCCAGTATCGATGATTCGGTAAACAAATGATTCGGAAACGGCAAGGATTTGGGAGCCTCATTTCTCAATGTCGAGGAGAGACAAATTATATTTCAATAGGAGTTCACTATGGGCATGAAGATGAACATGGCGCCGGGTCCGGTGCTGATGCAGAGCCTTCCTTTATGCTTCGCAGGACGATCACTGCCTTCAATTGATCCATATTGAGAATCGGCATACCCAAGACAGGGCTGGCTGGCGTGTTCTTTGCCTCTTGAGCGGCCACATCATTTATTCCGGCCACGGCGAAGAAAGCGTAAAGCAAGCCGTTGGCCTTTCGCCCTCAAGATAGGATACTCTATCTCCGCAGGGATCTATACCAGCTTGCGCTTATAGAGAGGAGATCGGCTGTGGGGGCGTTTTCCGCCGGCCCGGTTCATCGATTTGTTAGACCGGTCCTAAGCCGGCGCCTGTAGCCAGTCGAGTAGAGCGCAGGTGACAGCCTGCGGCTCTTCGAGCGGGGTGAAATGGCCGGCCCGCTCGATAACTCTGAGCTTGGCGCCCGGGATTAGCTCAGCCAACTCTTCGTGCGCCGCCACAGGGGTGCGCCGGTCCTCTCGCCCGCAGATTACGGCCGTAGGACAAACGATCCGTCCGGGATCGCCGCAGAATCCAGGGTACCCAAGCAGCGCCCGTATCTGCCGGACGGCTACGGTCGGGCCGAGACTCTTTCCCATAGCGGCGAAGGCTCCCCACAGCGCACGGTCGTGTATCCGTTCGGGGGCCACGTAGAGGGGGAAAGCATCTGCAAGGTAGGCGTCGAGCCCGCCGGCCTCGATGCCGGAGATCGAGTCCCGGAGTTGCTGGCGAACCGGCGGCGACAGCCCGCGGGAGCTGGTGCTCAGCAACGCCAGACGGCGCACCCGGTCCGGCGCTCGGGCTGCGACCTCCAGTGCAACACACCCACCCATCGAGAATCCAGCCATGGCAAACCGCTCCGGAGCCTGCCTAAGGACGGCGTCCGCCATCGCTGCGATGGACTCGTGCGCGGTGAGATCGGAAGTTCGGCTGCGCGCCGAACCCGCTAACGCCTCCGTTTGCGCCGCCCAGAGGCGCTCGTCGCAAAGCAGACCCGGAAGCAGAAGTACGTCAGGAAGCACGCCTCCATGTTTCACTCGTTCGCCCTCCGCCCAACAGGAATTTCCATGGTTTCTTTATGTCTGCGCCGCCTCGGAAGGTTTCCTCTCTGCGGCGCGATACGATATCGGGCGCCCGGAAGCGCTTCGGCGCTCCGAAGACCCACATCGTTTTAAACTCTTTATATAATCATGGTCTAGGTTTGGCAGGTTTACAACTATGTTTTGTGTTTTATCTTGCAGGCAAATCTGGCGGCTAATAAGAACTGAATTATGATTAGCCTGATGAGTTTGACCGTAACGCACGAGTAGGTCCGCCCCAAAGACTATACGGGCATGGTTTAATACCAGGCTGCGTTCAAAAATGTATCAAGTGATGTTTTTAAAAAGCGTGGGGTAATCTTCCCCCGCTCAGTTTGGGGTTATTAGACGCTCTATGAACGCAACTGGGTTTAAGGACGCCACTCATGGATAATCATTCATTGACTCATTTTCTGCTCGGTCTCATTGCCGTCGCCAACAACATTCCAGCGATTCCTCTATATCTGGAGCTCTGCGAGGGGCTGCATCCCAGGGAGTAGCACAAGCTTTGCTTCATATCTACGACAACCTCGTTCATCACAATGATCACCGCCATGTTTACAGGCATGGCCGTCTTAAACTTTTTCGAAATCAGCATCAGCGCGTTCCGGATTGCTGGAGGACTTCTTCTTCTCAACACGGGGCTATCGATGATGGCGTCGTCCCGGCAGGTCATTGTGAGTGAGAATGACACTGCATTCTCAAAAATGATTTCCATGGCGGTCATCCCGATTTCGATCCCCCTCACCACCGGTGCCGGAACCATATCGACGGTCATCCTCTTTTCCCAACAGTTTCATCTCGCTGGAAAACCGGCGTTCGAACTCCTCGGCGCCATCCTCTGCATGACGCTGCTGATCTATTTATTCTTCCGCTACTCTATCCTTATCCTACGGTTCCTGGGAGAAACCGGCATGGACGTCTTGTCCAAGATTTTCGGCCTCATCACGCTGGCCCTCGGCGTCCAGTTCATTATCGGGGGCATACGGATGGCGTTTCCAAAGCTCATGTAAACTCAAAGACCTGCCGTCTTTGAAAATCTTGACATCATGCCGGGAATACAAATAAAAATATTGTGTCATTGTTTGACGCCAATGATCAGTGGTTAGGCGCTCTTGATAAGGATTCCGAGCGACCTGCGCCCATCCACTTTTATGGTAAGGGAATGCTCAAGCGATACCCACGCCACGTAATCAGTCTGGTTTTTCGTTGGCAATGACATGAGCTGCTCCCAGTCCATCCTGTCGCCTGGACCCTCACCCACGGTAAAGTAATTGATGCCCAGGGAAATGATGTTATGAAAGAAATGGGAACCTTGTGATAGTTCGGCATTCAGTTTCTGGTGGGCTGTTTCGATAATGGCCCCTGCGCCACAGATATCGGCCCACTTGACGGGAATGCCCAGCCATCTATCGGCTGATCCCCACCGTCCCGGTCCTATCACTACGTATTGGCGCCCTTGCTTGGTCAAGAGGGCGTTCATCCGGCCAATTTGCCTTCCAATCTCCTGGGTCTGCCCCGGATCGAACGTTTTCGGGTTGACGAAAAGGATATCCCTTATTTCGGTGTTGATCCTGTTGCCAAGAGCCTTCGTTGAAACACAAATAGCTTCAGTGATGTCCTGATCCGTTATTTCAACATTAACGGTTTCTTCCCGTGCGCTCATCGGTCGAAGCTGCAGTATCGCAAGTTGCGGCTTGATCTTCAGATCGAGAGAAAGGTCGACGCAAAATTCCAGTTCCACAGCACATCCCATTCCAGCCTGCCCGAGCATCAAGACCTTCCTTAAAATATCCTCCAAAGGGAAAAGGCCGTACTTGAGGACCCGTGCAAATGTGATCACCGGATATCCGGGCAGGGAGTCCGAATTGCGCAGGCAATGTTCATCCGGGACACAGGTGCTGCTTAGCAGTCTTACAGGCTCCTCGTCTGCGGCATCCATTACTTCCCGTTTCGCCAGGGTGATAAGATCGTTCATTCCGGGGTTGCAAGCCGTTTGGTCAAGTTTCAAAGCGTAAAAAAATCGCTGCGAATTCTCTAATGTGTCATCCACCGTAGAACGTTGGGGAAGCAGTTCCGGATGAACTGGCGAGAAACGCAGGGCCCTTTCCCCATCCATGACGGTTTTGCCCAGCCCGAGAGCAATTGTTGCAATACCTTCCTCAGGTTTCATCCTCGCGAATGGATAGTAGTTGTAAGATTGCACTACGCCGGCCATAGCCGGATAAAAATAGTTCCCGTGCTTACGGCCGATAAGTCTTTGTACGATCACCGCCATTTTCTCTTCTTCGGTCCGGTGTCCGATACGCTTTGAAAATGCTTTGGGTCCCTGATAATAGGTCGAAGCATATACCATTTTGATCGCGTGGATGAGTTGCTCCAGCCTGCAATTCAGATCCGGGTGATTGTTGGGCAACATATAGGTTTTGTAGAGACCGGCATAGGCTGTGAATTGTGCATCTTCCAGCAAACTGGATGATCTAACGGAAAGAGGATACTTGAAGTGAGACAGAAAGTCAGCCAGGGATTGTTTGAATGCAGCGGGAAATTTCGATCCCACAAAACGGTCCGTAACCACTTCGTCCGGTAAGTCCGCTTTCGCCAATTCCTTGAGATTGTTGTTCTCAACAAAAGTCTCGAATACATCCGTAGTGATGACCAGTGTCTGGGGAACGGTGATTTCCACTGAACCGAACCTGGTCTCGACAGACGCATGGGTAGTGTCAAGAGTTTTGTGTA
>PLSV01000213.1 GCA_003165235.1 Syntrophobacteraceae bacterium | reverse complement strand
CAGGGCGAGCCGATGAGCGCCCTGAGCCGGATGGCTTTCAACGATCACAAGAAACTCAAAATAAAGGAAGGGGATACGATAATCCTCTCCTCCAAGTTCATTCCCGGAAACGAGCGCACCATTCAGAACATTATAAACCACCTGTGCAGGAACGGGGCCGATGTAATACACGAGCAGGTCAAAGACATCCACGTCTCGGGGCACGCGTATCAGGAAGAGCTCAAGATCCTCATAAATATTGTCCAGCCCCGCTATTTCATCCCGATTCACGGCGAATACCGCCATCTTATGAAGCACAGGCAACTGGCGATGTCACTTGGTATGCCCCCCGCCAACTGCCTTTTGATAGAAAACGGCGGCATTATATGCTTCGGCCCGGACACGGTGTGTACAAAAGACAAAATTGAGGCCGGCAGGGTTTTTGTGGACGGCAAAGGGGTTGGAGACGTAGGGGGCCTCGTCCTTCGGGACCGCAGGCACCTCTCTGAAGACGGGCTCGTAATAGCATCGCTGGTGATGAACAAGGAGACTCATGAAATTCTGAGCGGCCCGGACATATTCAGCAGGGGTTTCATTCACGAAGAGACAAAGCCGGAAATCCTCTTTGAAGCCAAGTGCATAATATTCGAAGCCATTGACAGGCAACTCGAGGAGGACCGCCAACTCGACTGCACGCTTCTCCAGGAGGAAATACGCCGCGAGATGAAGCGCTTCTTCAACCGGACTCTGGACAGGAGGCCTGTCATTTATCCTATCGTGGTAGAGATTTAGCCATGGATCGAAAAAAGCACGAAATATGGGCTTTATGCCTTTTGACGATCTCGCTTCTGGTCCTGTTCAGTATTTTGTCCTACCACGAAAAAGACCCCACTTTTTTCTCTTCATCGAAAGATTTTGCCCGTAACCTGGTAGGCGCCTTCGGGGCCAACATTGCCTGGCCGCTGATCACCTTTTTTGGAATCGGCGCCTACGGGCTGGCGATTGCAGGTTTTTGGGCTAGCTGGCGTCTGTTCAGGCAACCCCTGTTCGAACGGGCGTGGCTCCAGCTCTCAGGCATCGCCCTTCTCATCTTGAGCATAATGACTTTTGGCGCCCTGCATTCGGACTCGGTCGTTTTTCTGGGCCAGGAATTCGAAACCGGAGGACTGATCGGCAGGGTCCTCGCTGAATTTCTTGACGACCGGCTTTCGGCGCTGGGTTCGCATACCCTGCTGATAGGGATGTTTTTCATTGCTCTTCTGCTTGCCACCCCCCTGACGCTAAAAGCCATGCTCCAGGGGATTTCAGCATTAGGGGGCAAGGCGTCCGGATGGCTTCGGGGAGATAGCCGGGCGGCGGAAGCCGGCCGGCCGGCGTCCGAATCGTTCGATGCGCCCCCGAATCGAGTGAAAAAGAAGGAAAGACCCGCCTCGCCGCCTGTCCAGACAGAGCTGTTCCCAAAGAAGCAGGCCCGCAGCGAATCCATTTCGCCGGAGTCCCCTCACGTGCCTCCGGGGCAATATGCGCTTCCTGAACTCGTTTTGCTCGACACGTATGAAACAGATGCCGCCAAACCCGATTGGAAGAGGCTCGAACAAAACGGCGCCGTTCTCGAAGAAAAGCTGGCCGACTTCGGCGTCCAGGGAAAAGTGGTGGGCATCAATCCCGGACCGGTAATTACGATGTACGAATACGCCCCGGCGCCGGGAATCAAGATCAGCCGGATTGCCGGCCTTGCCGATGACCTTTCGATGGCCCTTAAAGCCATCAGCGTGCGCGTGGTCGCCCCCATTCCCGGCAAGGCGGCTGTGGGAATCGAAATACCCAATCTCAAAAGAGAACTGGTGTCCCTTAAGGCCGTGCTCGAAGCAGAGATATTCTCTCTGGCCGTCGCCCCCCTCACGATCGCACTGGGAAAAGACATAAACGGCCAGCCTTTTGTGACCAATCTGGGCAGAATGCCTCACCTGCTGATAGCCGGGGCGACAGGGACCGGTAAAAGCGTGTGCATCAATACGATTTTGAGCAGCCTGCTTTTCAGAAATACACCCGAAGAGCTGCGGCTCCTGCTGATCGACCCCAAGAGGATCGAGCTCAAGAGCTTCGAAGGCATACCCCATTTGATCCACCCGGTTGTCACCGACGCAAAGATGGCCACAAGGGCGCTGAAGTGGGCCGTCGATGAAATGGAGCTTCGCTACAAGCTTCTGGCCGACAAGAATGTTCGCAACATCGAAACCTATAACCGGGTGCTCGCCCGCGAAAAACCACAAAAGGGAAAAGAAGTCGAAAAGCAACTGGAAATGGGTGGGCTTTCCGATCCCGGCCTCCAGCACGGCAGGCTCCCTTACGTGGTTATAATTATTGACGAGCTTGCCGACCTGATGATGGTCGCCTCCCGTGATGTTGAAGAATCTATCACGCGCCTTGCGCAGATGGCGCGCGCAGGGGGCATACACCTCATCCTCGCCACCCAGAGGCCCTCGGTGGACGTTTTGACCGGGATAATAAAAGCCAACATCTCCACCCGGATTTCCTTCCAGGTCTCATCGAAAATCGATTCGAGGACCATTCTGGACGGTTCGGGCGCCGAGGCATTGCTGGGCTCAGGCGATATGCTCTTCCTTCCGCCCGGCACGGCTAAGCTCCAGCGCATACACGGGGCCTTCGTCTCCGATGCGGAGATCGTGAGGCTCACCGAGCACTGGAAGGCGCAGAAGCTATTAGATGACCCGCTCAGGGGCAGGATCGACCTGCGTGATGAAGCGGCGGCTGCGGAGGTCGCAGAAGAGGAACTGGACGAAAAATATGAGGACGCGGTCCAGATCGTTCAGGAAACCAGGCAGGCCTCGATATCCATGCTGCAAAGAAGACTGCGGGTGGGCTACAATCGCGCCGCCCGTATGATAGAAGTAATGGAACAGCAGGGGATAGTCTCCCCTTCGGACGGAATAAAGCCAAGGGAAGTCCTCGGCAGGCGGCTGTCGTAAAAAGGAATGCATATGACAAATATCAGAAATATTGCAAATCAAGCGGCTGTGAAAACAGGCCTATGCCGGACTGCATTCCCATGCCTTCCGGTCTTGCTTCTCTTTTTGTGCTCCGCCGGCGCTGTTTCAGCCGCCGGTCCGCCCCGGATGCTCGGGGAAATCCTCGCCAATACCGAAGCAAATTATAAGAACATCCATGCTTTCACGGCAATTTTTCTTCAGAAGACCACATCTGCTGCAACGGGGAGCCTCAGCGCTGCAGAGGCCCGGGGAAGGCTTTACTATGCAAAGCCGCGGCAGATGCGCTGGGAATATGACACGCCCGAGGAACAGGTCTTCGTCGCCAACAACCAGTTCGCCTGGCTCTATGTGCGTGCTGAAAACCAGATCACCATGTTCGACGCGGACAAGCTTTTCGCCTCTCCTCTGGCCCGCACCTTCTTTGAGGGGGCGCTTGGACTTAAGAACGGCTTTGACGTGACCCTCGACCCGATCCAGTCAACCCAGAACCTGGCCGTTCTCAAGCTGGTCCCAAGGCAGGAAGACCCGAGCGTCAAACTTCTTTATCTGTGGATAGACCTCCGAAGCTACCGGATTTCGCGCATACTAAGTCAGGATATTGTTGGAAACTCCAACGAGATCGCACTCGACTCCTTTACGCCTCACTCGAGCCTCGATCCCGCGCTGTTCCACCTGGAAGTCCCGCCTTCGGCGAAGGTTTTTGGCGCCGACGGCCGCGAGATGAGCGCCGCCGAAATCGAACAGTTGAAGGCCAGGATTTCCTCCGGAAAATAGACGGCTGTGAAAATCAACACTGTTCTTGAAAATCTCATCGGCTTTTTTGCCAAAGAAAAGATCGATTTTGCGCTGATCGGGGCATTTGCGCTCCAGGCATATGGCTACGTGCGCGCCACCGGGGATATAGACTTCATATTGAGGGGCGAAGACCAGGAAAGCGCGGTCAGGTTCCTTGAATCACTGGGGTATGAAACCCTGTATCGCTCAAAAGGCTTTTCAAATCATGTTCATCCGCTCACAGTTCTTGGCCGGATAGATTTCATATACGTGGAAGGTGAAACCGCTGAAAAAATATTCTCCGGGACTAAACCTCTGATGATTTTCGAAGGGATTGCGGCCCCCGTAGTCAGGCCCGCGCACCTGATTGCCCTTAAAGTCTTTGCAATGAAAAACGACCCCGGCAGGTCTTTTCGTGAAATGGCGGATATTCAGCAGCTTATGAATCATACCTCGCAGAGCGTGGATATCGACGAGACAAGGGGTACTTTGAAAAATACGGTCAACTGGAGAAGTTCTATGAGCTTACAGGAAGAAAGTAAAAAGTCGCCCTGCAAAAAACTTCTCGATCTTGAATCGGGTCTTCCCTTGACCCCGGAAGATTTTCGAGCCATGAAGCGCTGCGTTGGCGGGCAGCCCATGGACCTTGCGGGCTATGTAATGTGGCTGGAGCAGATCGGCGCTTTCAAAACAGGGAAAGCCGATGCGAAAATATACCCGGAACGGTTTGAGTTATAGCTGACCCCCTTTCCCATGAGTCATATACCTCCGGCCAAGCCGGAGGCCTGGAAAACCAGTGGCCGCTCAAAGCGGCTGGAGCGTTAGCACGCTCCATATTTATCCACGTGGATAGTACGCGACAGACGTCACCCCTGCAGGTTTTAAGCCGGGGTCCAGTTCTTTGATTCTATGTAATCCGGAAAAGCACCTGGATTCCGACCCAAAAGCACCGCCGGAATGACGACGTCAGAGCCTGACCTTTCGTGAAGCTTTGAGCGGCCCATAAGGCAAACCTTCGTGCATTCCCGGAAATGTCAAACTCTGCGAGTCCCCCGGCAGAGCCGGAGGTTTACCCTGTTAATTATAATGATCATGAACCTCCTCATTTCCATGCCAGATATGGTGAACAGGAGGTGATCATCGGGATCGTTTCCGGCATGGTGACCGGGCAAATGTCTAAACGAGCTTTGCACATGCTTTTCGAGTGGTTGGAGATGCGCCGAGAGGATCTCATGGAAGACTGGCGTTTGGCCAGGGAGCGCAAATCATTAAAGCAAATTGCCCCGCTGGATTAGGAGGCAGCAATGTTCCTGCACGTCGAACGCGTAAGCTATATTGATGACTATCGACTTAGGATAGGGTTCAGTGATGGTGCGGTCAAGGACGTAGACCTGGCAGGGGAACTGCAGGGCGAGATTTTTGAGCCATTGAAAGAGATCGATTTCTTCTTGAAAGTGTCGGTCAATCCCGACACTCGCACAATCGAATGGCCTAATGGGGCGGATTTCGCTCCGGAATTCCTTTATGAAACTGGTGTTGAAATAAAGAAAACCGCTTAGCCAATCGATCCCCCTGGGCCTGCGCCCCATGGCAAACGATCCACCACATAGCTGTGCTTCCAACGACAAAGCGAGGTGCAATGCATATTTACGGTCTTGATTTTACAAGCAGGCCCAAGGCATCAAAGCCGATAACCTGCGCGGTCTGCGAGATTGAAAATGGCAGACTTTTTTTTCACAGGTTCCAGGACATCACGGACTTTGAAGGATTCGAGAGTTTCTGTGACCTGAGAGGAACCTGGGTTGCAGGGATGGATTTCCCTTTCGGAATGCCGCGCAAATTGATCGATGACTTGCATTATCCGCATGTTTGGGAACAGTATGTCGCCAAATTTGACGCAATGAGCCGAGAGGATTTCGTTAACCTTCAGACCTGCTACAAGAGCAAACAGCCTAAGGGCAGCAAAGAGCACCGCAGGATAACGGATTTCGAAGCCGGGTCACTAAGTCCAATGAAACTCTACGGGGTTCCCGTTGGGAAAATGTTCTTCGAAGGCGCGCGAAGACTGGCGCGATCCGGAGCATCAATCCTGCCGGTCCGAAAGAGGAAGTCGGATCGCATTGTTCTCGAAGCCTACCCCGGACTTGTCGCTCGTACCGCAATCGGGCGGCGGTCATACAAAACAGACGACAAACGAAAACAATGCGCCAAGCATTCCGATGCACGGCGCGACATAGTTGCATGGCTCACGGGCGCGGATTGTGCCCGAATTTATGGCATGACAATCGGGTTCGGCGATGATTTAGCCAAAGTCGTCATCTGTGATCGATCTGGCGACAAGCTCGATGCGATATTATGTGCCGTTCAAGCGGGATGGGCCTTCTCGAAGCGTAAGGAAGGGTATGGAATACCGGTCGGCGTTGATTTATCGGAGGGCTGGATCGTCGATCCTCAGTTGAAAATGCCTGAGAACGCAGGTGCAGAAACCTTAAGGCCGGGTGGCATGTCCCACCTGGAATCTGTCATGTCCAGGAAATCCGGGCTTTCGTCTCGCCGCAATGTCATACTCCATTCCTGAAAGTGTCGTGCGCTGGCGCGCTTCTCATTCGTTCCCAGGCAGGGGAACAGGCAAATCCAATAGCAGTTGACACTATGTTCGTCCCAAAAGCAAAAGGGCTGGACATTTCTGCCTGGCCCTTTTGGAAAGCTCCCCAGGTCGGACCAAACTGGGCGCCGGGAAGAGCGAGTCAGTCCATGAGAAATTCATATGAGGCTTCCTAAACATACATGCGCTCGTGATCGCTTACGACCAATTTTTCCCCAGTCCCTAGATTCGGAGCTGAAGAACCCTTCATCCAATGCTTCTGATGCGGAGAATTCAAAAGCCATGACAGGGGTGTTTTTCCCCTGGCATGGCTTTTGAATCCGGAGCGTACCTTTTGATCTTTTTCAGGGGCCTCTGGTTTGTGTATCTCTCCAGTCCCTGAGTTCCACGCCTCGTACCCCTCACAGATAATCTAGGGTATGAGACGAGGAACTCAGGGGCGAGGGGCCACAAGAACTATTGCGTGCCCCCGTTTAGGTAACACGGGGGCCTAGAAATACTCTAGGAGTCATTTATTAGATTTTCCCAGCTTTCCGGAAGAAAGCCGGCGCATATAAACCTGGACTTCACCTCTGACTGGTTCAGGAACAAGTGAGCTAAGCGCGTCATCAAAAATAGATTCAGCACCTGACTCCCGGAAAAAGTTACCAAGTTCAGCTAATTGATGGGGAGAGCGTTGGTGCTTTTTTATCAATAGCCCTAAATGTTCGATGGCGAAATCTCTCTTATCGGATCGCTTGGCAATAGAATTAGCAGTTTCAGGATCAACTGTGAAAAGGGTGAGCAATAAATCATCTTGGCTGAGCTCTGATATGTATGCATCATCGTCTAGCATAAGAGCTACTTTCGCCCATTCGAATACAAAAAGGACATTATTCCGTGATATGGATTTAAACTGTTCTATAATAGCTCTACACTCGTCGAATATATTACTTGTTCGCAAAATGTGTAGGTATCTAGCAGGAATGTATTTAAATGGATCCTGTGTTACATCAAGATCCAGGTCCAGTAGCTTCCGATATACGCGCATGGCAGTAGCGTTTTCGTCCTTTTCATAACAAGCTTCGCCTAATGCATTACCCAACAGAGGGTCTGGATCATTTGTGCTTAACCAAACCGCCTCAATAAACCGTAGGTCTGGATCCCACTCTCTTGGTTTCCATCTTGGTTGCATTTCGAAATTTGACTTCACGACTGTGTACAGAATTGGCTCCGCTGCATTCCCTGTTATCTCCCAATATTTCTGAGCTGTTCTTAAGACTTTCGTGCCCTTCGTTCTTCTGAGAATATAGAGTTTAATGAGGTCCATCAGGCTTTGCGGAGCAATATAGAATTCCGCTATTTCTTCCATCTGCTTTGTAGCTGCATCTGGATCATCCCATATTTTGTCTTTAGCCATTCTGATCAGGCGACCTAATCTAGATTCGATTGCTTCAGCAGGGATGAATTGTGCAAATAGTCGGAGATAGTCTCGTAATAACACGGATTCATCCAAGCTGAGTCCACTTGCCACTCGGAGGGTTTCGCGCATTTGGAGCGCGGGTTCTGAATGAAGCACAAAAATCTGATCAATAAACGATGTATCCTGAAGATTCTCTGCTCCTTCCATCAGGAAGTCCCTGATTCTTTTAAGAATATTTGCCTCGGGTTCCTTATCCTTGAGCACGGGCAGGCGACTTAGGGCAACAATTACTTTTATATTCTTTTTATTATCACTTGATGAGCGCCGCAAACTCCTTAGAACAGCCCTAGCACCTTCCATGTTCTCACGATTATTAAGCAAAATACATATGACAGCATCTGGAAGGATAGTGGTTGCAATTCCGCCAATTTCCGTAATGCCAGTACGTGAATCTACTAATAAGAAATCGGGCGCTATTTCCTTTTCAATGCGGAGCTTTAGATCCAGGAATATTTCGACACCCAGCGCACCTGGAGTGTAGAATAGCTCATGCCAATCAAGTTTGCTGAGCTTACGCCAATATTCAATCGAAGGGACTTTCCCAGCTGGTATAAGGACAATAGGAGGAAAGTCGTTTCCAAGAAGATTCACTTCAACGGCGTACTTTCTTATCGAATCCGGTTTTTCTTTGTCCACCACGATACGGTGTAGATAATCAACAATACCGAAGTTTACTTCCACGGGGGAACCGTCTTCGGCTCTGCTAAGCTTGTAATTTAGGCCGGGTGCTTCCAAGTCAAAATCGAGAACAGCAACTCTAAACCCGAGCTGAGACAAATAACTCGCTGCATTTGCTACAGCCAGAGAACGACCTGTGCCACCCTTGTATGAAAAGAATGTGGTAGTTTGCATTATACCTCCTAAACAGCGATAGGCCATACAGAGTGCCTCTGCACAATGCTGTCTCTTTCGGCATGGGCCTGCGGAAGAAGACCTTTTTCCTTTAAGCAATCAAAAAGTGAATCGTCATGCTGAGATCGACTGACTTGGTCCTTCGCGTATGCTTTCAGCACCGCATACATACGCGACTGGTACCCTTTGCCTTGCGATTTAAACCACTCAAGGACCTCCCCGTCTACGCGTAAGATAACGGATGATTTTCGTTCATGCATCCGGATGGCTGTGCCCACACGTGACGCCTTCTGAGGAATTTCTTCCAATAATTCCGGGTGATCCCGCAGAAGACGAAGCAGGTAGTCCATGGTCCTAGCTTGAGTAGCCGAGCCTGTCTCGTAACGGGCAAAATTCTTCTCGCCGACGTCCAAGACCTCAGCGAACTTGGTCTGCGTCATACCAAAGGACAGTCGTATTGCCCTGATTTCATCTGATAACAGTAGACCGTCTCTTTCCCGTCGAGCATCCGTGAGAGCCTTTTCCACAGTCCTCTGATCTGACTTCTCTTCGAAAATGGACTCTCCACAGACTTCACACTCCAATACTTTGGCATTTGCGAAAGTCAACACATCACCCTTGTATTTGAAATCGAGGTCCTTTAGGACTCGGCGCAATTTTCCGGACTCGCAAATGGGACAGAGCGATCCCTCTTGCATCCTCATGACTTGGCCTCCTGTGAAGCGGTGTCTCGTTTGAATGAATTTCCCCAATATTTCGAGCCGCTCGGGTCTCCCTTGAATTTAATGTAAACAGGTATTCCCCTCGCGAACACCTTGTAAACATCCTGCCACACCGATGGATTGTAGTATGACGGCGTAGATTTGTAAAAATCTGTTGGGCCGAGCTTCGAAATGACATCCGTAACCTCGGTTTCAGAAAATCCGATTTCATGTGCGTTCTGCCTGGCACCGATTGTTAGCTGGCATCTGTCTTCAAGTGCTGCCTGGTTCACCTCTTTAAGGCTGTAACTGGGTTTTCGTTTGTCAGTCATGCGTCATGGCCTTAGTATCATATTGATACTTCATTCGGAAAGAAAAGCCACTTCCTTTAAAAGAATTTTTGAGTTCCGATATCTGGAAAATGTAGCTTCCTCTCGGTCAGTAAGCAGAACCTGTTCCCTAAAACCCTTGGAGCCGAAGCACAATCCGCTTTCATCATTTGGCTTTTGCCTTCTAACTCATCGCCAGCTCTTGGTATCATTATGATACATTTTTCCAGAAAGTCAAGCCATTTCCCTAAAATAGTTTATGAATTGCGAGATGAAGGCCCCGGGGACACTGGAACACGGGGGCCGGGTGATATAAGGGGATGGGAGATGGATTTTTTATTTAAAAAAAAGAGTTCCAAAGAGGGTAATAATCCTAACAAGAAAGTGTAAAAAAACTACAGGGGAAAAAAATGAAGAGGGGCAGCCAGGGGCAAACTTTGTCAGTGTGGATAGATGAGGACGTTGCAGAGAGTTTGACCATTCTCGCGATGAAAGCGGGAATTACTCGGAGCAAACCTGTGTCGAACATCTTGGAGATGGCGACAAATGACCTCAAGGCCCTGGACAAGGTTGGGTGTTCTGCGACTGACGGTATTACTTCGGGATATGCACGAGGCGTTCATGAAGCGGTTCAAAAAGGCTGAGGCACTTAGTGAAGTTCTGGAGCTTGAGGAATAAAGCGTGATGGAAATGTGATTCCAGCTACTTCTATCAGGAATCGATACTACCCAGTGTGCATACTTCCTGATGCCGGAGGGGAAAGGGCAAATCGACTTCGAGCTATTGGGCCTTGAAAGAGAGAGGATTCGTACTTCCAAAAAGAGAGACCCTACACCTATGGAAGTGGGCAACTAAGAATTCCTCTTGCAAGGCTACGGGGCCGATTCGGGTTACCCGTTCGTTATGACCAATAGCAAATTCAGGATAGAGTTCGGTGCACTGAATAACCCTTGCTTCTTCGCAACCTTCCAAAGTCAAGCGCTCTGGAGCGAATCGGTATCCAATCTCCATGTTGAATTTTTGGATTGGACTGGTCAATTGGCTTGTAGCCGTTTAGAGAGGAAAGCTTATCGCGGATCGACTTGTGCTTCGGTTACCATTTGCCTGAATTGGATTTTGATGAAAGCCATTTTATCAGCCGGTCTGTGAAGGATAGCAAATATAGTGAAAATGGCAGGCTACAGAGCCTCACCTTTAGAAAAGGTGATGTGGTCATGCGCTTCTACGACAAAATAGCCGAAATTGATCAACAAAGCAGCAACGTGTGGTTTCATGATCTATGGGGACAGAAGAAGGACGTGTGGGGCATCGAACGGCAGGTGCGAAAGGACACACTTCCCTCTTGCGTTTTGATTCGGATCCCGAACCCGGTTTTATACGAGTATAACGCCGCTTGACTTTGGCTGAATAGGTGTGTATACACCCTTTGGAATGATGAATGATGAATGATGAATGGCCAGGATGCGAACCCTTGGAAGATACACTGAAAAAGTTGGATAGCGCCAAATGCAGGGCGATAGGGCGCAGTTGCGCATGCTACAATCTGCGCAGGGCCGCCCGCGCCATCACGAGGCTCTACGATGATTTCCTGAGGCCAAGCGGCCTCAGAACCACCCAGTATTCGGTGCTTATGGCGGCCAAATTGCGGGGACCCGCCACCTTGACGAAACTGGCGGAGTTGACCGTTACCGAGAGGACTACACTCACACGAAACCTGACTGTCCTCGAGAGGAAGGGCTTCATCCTCATTGAACCGGGAAGCGACCGCAGGGAACGCCAGGTGGCCATCACCGAGCAGGGTCAGAATGCGCTGATGGCGGCGACGCCTTTGTGGGAAACGGCGCAGGCGCATATCGAGAAGGGACTCGGCGAGGATCGCATGGGAAGCCTGCTCAAAGACCTGTCGGATCTAACCGCCCTGGCCCTCATTACATAAGCTTTTTTTTTGGAGAAATGTGTGCATATACACTGATGTGCGGGAGCGGATCGTTGCCTGCCCCGAATAAAACCTCTGAGAGGAGACGCGTATGTCTTGCATAGATCCACAAAGAGAGTCGACAGGCGGATTGTCTGTTTGGCTGGAGAGCGCCATTAAGGAGTTCTGTCTTAACTCTCCGGATAATTCCCTGAAAAATGAAGAAAATGACAGGGCCTGGGGTGAGCCGCTTGTAGGCTTCTCAAGCGGCTGTGATCCTCTCTATCAGACGATCAAAGAGGACATAGGCCCTTTTTACATGACTCCCATCGAGGTTTTCAGGAAGTCATTTCCCGACACAAAAACATCGGCCGGCCAACTCACGGTCATTAGCTGGATACTGCCCCAGGCGAAAGTCACCAGGGCAGACAACCGGAAAGAGACCGCATACCCTTCCGAAAGGTGGGCGAGGTCAAAAGCTCATGGTGAAGTTTTCAATGCAATGCTTCGCCGTCATGTGGTGGATATCCTCAGGAACGCGGGGTTCGAAGCCGTCGCCCCCCTCCTTGCGCCGTTTTGGTCATGGGGAGTCTCCGAGCGGCGCGGTATTGGTTCCAACTGGTCCGAACGGCACGCCGCCTATGTTTCCGGATTGGGCACTTTCGGGCTCTGCGACGGTCTCATCACACCGGTCGGCAAAGCCATGCGCTGCGGGTCCGTCATCGCCGAAATCTCCGTCCAGCCGACCGCCAGGCCATATGCCGATCACCACGAATATTGCCTTTACTTCTCACGCGGCGCATGCGGGAAATGCATAAAGCGATGTCCCGCAGGAGCGATCGGCGAACTTGGGCACGATAAGACGAAATGCTTTAATTACCTGCAGCAGGTCACATCGGAATACGTAAAAAACCATTTCGGCATCGAGACGGATGTTTGTGGATTGTGCCAGACCGGAGTTCCGTGCGAGTCCAGTATCCCTGTAAAGGAATAATCCGCAGTTTTACAGCTCACGCTCATATGTCGGGGGCACCTTGAATCCTGAAACCGGAAAGGGAGAAAATGAGCAAACTGTTTGAACAGAGCGCTTTGAGGGGGATGCAGTTGGCGAACCGGTTCGTGAGGTCCGCAACCTGGGAGGGCATGGCCGCTGATGATGGAGCGGTTACGCCCAAACTGCTGGAGACGATGAATGCTCTTGCCGGGGGCGGCGTAGGGTTGATTATCAGCAGCCACGCCTACGTGCGGCAGGAGGGGAAGGCAGGCCCGTGGCAGCTCGGCGTCTATAAAGACGAACTCATCCCGGGGCTTCAAAAAATGACGGCCGCAGTTCATCAGGCTGGCGGCAGGATAGTGCTGCAACTTGCCCATGCAGGCTGCTTTGCGGCAAAGAAACTGATCGGACAGGCTCCGCTCGTTGTCTCGGACTTTGAGGGGCTCTCCAAATCGCCGCGCACAGAAATAACGGCCCGGGATATCCGGGAGATCGTTTCAGCCTATGGAGACGCGGCCGCTAGAGCCAGGGCGGCGGGTTTTGACGGGGTGCAGGTCCACTCCGCGCATGGCTTACCTTCTCAGCCAGTTTCTTTCCCCTGCGTTCAACAGGCGCCGGGATGAATACGGCGGGAGCGTGGTCAATCGCGCCCGCATTCACCTGGAAGTATACCGCGCCATCCGTGAGGTTGTTGGCGAAGACTATCCGATACTGATCAAAATGAACTGCCGGGATTTCGAAGAGAACGGACTGAGCCTGGATGATTCCGTTCAAGTTGCAGGCCTGCTCGCCGACGCCGGTTTGGATGCAATTGAAGTGAGCGGCGGTCTGCTTACGGCGGACGCGCTTTCACCGAGCCGCCCCGGAATTCATTCCCAGGAAAAAGAAGCCTACTTCAAAGAGGAGCTTCGCGCCTTCAGAAAGGCTGTATCCATCCCGCTCATCCTGGTGGGCGGCATAAGGTCGTTNNTTTGATCAATCGCTGGAAAGCCGGGGACCATCGCAAGGCGGAGTGCAAATCGGACAACCTCTGTTTTAAAACGGGACTTGATGGACAGGGGATCTATTGCCTGAGCAGGGAGCGTGAGAAGGCGAAATAGAAAGGTTCGCATGGCGCCGTCCTCCTTAAAGATCACTGTTTACGATAAAATCCGCCGGCAATACCTTGATGAGATCTTCGGCGGCGATCATTCTTCCAGGCACATGGAACTCGGAGTGCGGGCGAACGGGAACGAAATCATCGTTCCCTTCTTCAAAAAACCATACCGGGTGTCAGCAAAAGGCATATTCGATCCATCCGGCATGCAGCCCGGTCATTCTGTGAGTGTAGTGCTGTGTAAATATCTGCTCCTGTGTCCCGATATTCATCCTGTGGGCGATGATTGGGTATCCTACAGGGACTTCAAAGATGCTGCGCCTTTCACCGGCGCTTTCGCAAACAATGTCGAGAGGGCCGTTGCAGGCGCCTTCACCGGGAAGCTCACAGAACTCCGGGGGGCCTGTCTGAAGCTTGGCGGATACTCTCCCGGGGTCAGCCTTTCCTATGATCTGGCCATGCAATTCGACGCTCTGCCAAAGGTCCCGATTCTACTGCTCTTTAACGATCTCGATTCGGAATTCCCGGCTCAGTCCTCCATTCTTTTCGAAAGGCGCGCCGACAGATATCTGGATGTGGAAAGCCTGGCGATTGCGGGATGGCTTTTTTCCGAATACCTTATCAATGAAGGAGTAAAACCATGAGTGACGCAGATTTTAGAGAAGTCGCCGAGTTTTTTCGAAACGATCTGAGGCTGAAGACCTTCCCTGTGGCGGTCAAGTTCCTGAAAGACAAAGCCGAACTTCCGGAGAAGACGCGCCGTCCTTCGATAGCCCTTGGCAAAAGGATTGCAATTTGCCAGGGCGTTACGATGGCCAGAAATTACGGATGGCCGGTGGGACTTGCAAAAGAGGATGTGATTTGTGTTCCTGGCGCCATCGTCTTCGGTTTCAGCGAGTCTCCCGACCCGCCGGATTCCATCGCCCGACTGTTTTGCGAGGTCAACTTCTCGAGCGCCGAAGATCTTGCACGCAAAGAGATTTCCTCCATGAGCCGGTTTGAAAATGGAGAGATCGAAGCAATCCTTATGGCCCCGCTGGGGTTCGCATCCTTCGAGCCGGACACAATCCTCATGTATGGCAATCCCGCGCAGGTCATGCGCCTGGCTCAAGCCTGGTCGTACATGGCCGGAGAACGTGTTGCGGGGCATTTCGGAGGCAAGCTGGAATGCGATGAGTGCCTTATCGTCCCCTTCAAGACGCAGTCCCCTCGAGTGGTGATTCCAGGCCAGGGCGAGCGGATCTTCGCCGGAACGCAGGATGACGAGGTAGCTTTCGCAGCGCCGGGCAAATTCCTGCCCGAACTTGCCAGGGCGCTCAAGGAAGTTGGAAAAGCGATAGGGGCGCGCTATCCGGTGACTCCCTACCAAAATTTCGAGCCCGATTTCCCAAAGGCCCACAAGGCGCTGGGGAAAGACCTGGGGATTCTGTAATTTAAAGAAAACAGGAGAAAGCAATGACTCAAAACGTATATAAAGATCTCCTTGAAGTGATGACAAAGCGCGGAGGCCCCTACGCAGGTTTGGACATACCGGAGTTTTATGCGCTTGTGGAGGCGCTCTTTACTCCCGAAGAAGCGGCGATGAACAATGTGCTGTTGCGAAAACCGGCCGGCGCTGAAGATATTGCCGGCAGAATCAGCCGGGATGTAAACGAGGTCACCGGGATTCTCGAGAGAATGGCTGATAAGGGATTGTGCACAGTCTTTCAGAGCCATGGCGCGCCGCTCTACCAGGGGACGCCGTTCATGCCCGGCATTTTTGAGTTTCAGTTCATATCCGGTGGAGAAACGGAGCATGAGAAAAGGATTGCGGAACTGGTCCATGCCTATAAGAAAGCCTATGAGTCCGCGAAAGGCGCTGACAAGATAAGCTATCCGGCGACTCGCGTGATCCCTGTCGCCAGAACCATCAAAGCCGGAAATGTCATTCACACTTATCATCAGGTCATGACCTATATCGAGAAGTATGATTCCATAGGGGTGGGAACATGTTATTGCCGCCAGGCCGCCAGGCTGCGGGGGGAAGACATCCACGGAATGCCGCTCGAAGTCTGCATGTGGTTTGGAGACATGGCCGAACACATCATCCAGCGCTTGGGCGGAAGACGAATAACCAAACAGGAAGCTAAAGATATCCTGGACAGGTGCGAGGAAGCCGGTTTGCTGCACATGAGCCGCAACACGACAGAGGATATTGAATTTCTGTGCAACTGAGATCGCTGGCACTGCCAGGTTGTCGCCAATATATTAAAGCAACCCAAACCCAGTTGGGCTTTCAATTCAGGCTTTCAGCCCGTTTTTGATTCCGGGAGTTGCATCTCTTGTGAAACCTGTATCGAACGGTGTCCACCCCAGGCCCTGTCAATGGATGAGAATAACGCACAGATCGTCGATGCCGATCTGTGTTTCGGGTGCGGCGTGTGCGCTACCGGATGCCCTGAGGGCGCGATCTCGATGGAAGCCAAAGCGGATTTCCCGGTTCCGCCCAAAACCGTCAAAGAGTTGGCCGAAGCGTTTAAAACCAGCGCCGGGGCTGCCGCAGTTCATCATGTCCCGGCGAAACGCCCGGAACCATGAAAACACCCGTACTCTTTTCATAAACCCGTAGCCATAATGGATGACGG
>PLSV01000354.1 GCA_003165235.1 Syntrophobacteraceae bacterium | reverse complement strand
GCCGCCCATTTAGGCGAGAAGCCGCTGCATATTTCTTTGAATGCCTCTGGCAGGACAAAATATTCCGTGCCGCCGCCAGCCTGTTCCTGACGGAAGCCCGCCCGGTTAATTGTTGCCCTGTCGTGATAGACTTTCTCCCTGGTCGTGCTGTAGAAAAACGGCCTGTCTTCTTCGTCCTCCCCACATAGTGGAGTGAATCTGCTTTCCCCGTGTTTCTCAAAAAACTCGCGGACCTTCTCTAAAAGCCGCTGCTCTTCCTTGGCCCCAGGCCCCCATGAATCGAGCCATGCCTTAAAGCATTGTCCTGCCGCCCATAGTGCCGCGCCCGTTTCCCATCCGGTCAACCCGTAGGCCGTAGCCAGTTCACCCGCCGCCGCAACCAACGAGAAGCGCCCGGCCGCCCGTTCGATTTGGCCCGTTGCTTTTCCGGGAACGTATTCACGGTTAAATTCCCGCCGATAGCCTTCTATGTGTTTCGGCAAAGAATCCAGGGAGGCTACAATCTTTTCCAGGTACGCAACTCCAGCCGCGCCGTAATAATCGCGTGATACCTGCCGCAGCATATCAGCGAATCGAGAAGGACTTTCAGCGCCGTGGATATTTTCAAATAGTCCCATCCCAGCCCCCGCGTCAGCCGGGACGTCCACAAGCCGGATTTCCTGCCCTGCCTTTGCTGAAAGGCCAGCCGTTTTCATGTGCTCGACCAGGCCATTCTCCCCGGATGACAGGAACAGCAAGCGCCAGGACTTTTTGCCCCGCGCCGCGCCGCTCTTGTTGGCCCGATTCTTCCCTTGCCCGTTCGCCAGCATGTAGGCGATTTCTCCGACTTTGCGTGCGTCAATTTGGCCCATCTCATCGAGTGGCAACAAAGCATCGTTAAATATGGCCGCTATCCCCTCCAGGCCGTTATCCGTAGCTCGCCAGCTCTGCTTATATGTATCGGGATTTCCCCAGAAAGAAGCCGCAACATCAAGCGCCGTGGTCTTGCCTGTAGATGTCGCGCCTACAAAATTAATGCCGCCGCTCTCGGTGTTCGCCAGGTTCAGGAGTGGTCCAGCGCAGGCGCACGAAACCGCGAAGATTAAACGGCTGTTACCGGCGCACTTGGCCGCAACTTTATGCCGCCATTGCTCAACAGTCCCTTTTTCACTGAACGGGCTAAGTGCTTCAACCGCTGTGCTCTGGAACAGAACCACTTCGCCTTTCTGTTCCCCGATGGTCTGTTCCGGGAGCACAAAGAGTTTTCTCCCATACCAGCCCGTCCGATCAGTGCATATGGCCCTCCGCTTATTCTTCGGTTCCGTAATCTGGATGTACGTGACCAGTTTTTGCCTAGCATGAAAATTCGAAGTAATCCGAAGCCCCTTCGACAAAAGTACCCCGCGCATATCTTCACCGCTCCCCTTGAGCATTTCAGCCGGGAGCGTCCACGATTTTATTTTGCCGTCGCAGTCAGTGAAGGTAAGCAGGTAGCCCCAGTTCTCGCCTGACGTGTCCCGAGTCTTGACGGTGATTTCAAGCGGTGAGCATATCCACTGCTCATCCTTCCCGTTCCCGTCCGCGTCCACTGGCAGAAAGTAGACGCCTTTTTGCTCATCGAGCCGGAATTCAGGCCGGAATTCCGGCTTCATAGTTTCCAGTTCCTCAATACTGCCGGCGCCCTGGTCCTTCAGGTGGTCATCGAGTCCGACTTTCCGTTTTTTCTTAGTCATGGCTCGGCTCTCCCTCCGGCAACAAGACTATTTCGGTATGCGCTCCCCGAAGCTCAAGGCATCGGCATAAGCGGAACACTGCCATTTTCAAATTCTTCGGTCTGCCGTTGTGGTCAAGGTCGAGCCAGTCAGAATCCGGAACAATGCGGACTTTCCGGCCCCGCCACACGATCCGCTCAAAATCGGGAATGAGCCAATCTAGTCCGCCGCCAGGCTGTTTCCAATTCCAAAGCCCGGTAATGCCAATGCAGGGAATTCCGGCCTGCGCCGCCGCCAAGCTTTTTTTCTCGCCCTCGGTGATGTGGAGCGTTGCCGTCCAGTCATCGAGAAAAGGGAACACCGGCACGGGAACATAAAGACGGTTCCGGGCGCCTTTCTTCTGGATATATTTCGGCTTTTGCCGTCCGTCTGGGTATCGTTCCATGCCTTCTTCATAAAAGAGTTTGAGGCGTTGATACCCATCCTTGAACATTGGGAAGGGTAGTCGGTAGGCTGAAATCAGGCCGGAGATGTCGAAGCCTATGAACCGTCTAATGTCGCATGGCCGAACAGATTCTATCCTGTGTTCAGTTATCGTGGCGTCAGTCAATCCGCTGTTTCTCAGGTCGGCAAGGTGAAGAGGCGCAAGACTCATGCTCTCACCTCCCGGCGTGCTCTGGAACACCTGGAACACCTTGAGTTTTCGAAGGTGTTCCGTGTTCTCATGGTAGGAAACCATTGCTGCATGGGGTTCTTCGGGGCATGGAACACGTGGAACACCTGGAACACTGGATTTACATTACTTCTATGATTGATGCGTTTTCCGGTTTGAACTTGACTTCTTTGAATGTTTTCAGTAGATTGCATTCGTTATCCTTTCCCCATCCCGCCCGCGCCGCCGCCAAGCTCGCGCGGTTTTTGTTCCGGCCCCTGTCTTCATGCCCCTTGACCTGGATCGCTCGTGCTTCTGCGGGTTCGGCTGTTGATCCAAGCTGTGATTGCCTCTTCGGTGTAGAAAACGAGTCTGCCGACCTTGATGAAGGCGGGACCACTCCCCTCAACGCGCTTTTTTTCTAAGGTACGGGGAGAAACCCGAAGATTCTTTGCAGTTTCTTTGGTGTTCAGATAATTCATAGGTATCCTTTCAGCTTGTAGTTGTATGGAATTCTCACAAATTCGCTGAAAGGTACAGGAGAAAGCAATCAAGGATAAACTGTGAGGCTTATTCTTTATAGGATAATCTGTCAGGCAATGAAGTTTTTGTATCCACCATTGACAAGCTCTTTATATCTCTGAAAATCATTGCTAGCCTTTTGCTTTGCCGAATCTGGGCTTGTATCTTGAGGGAAAATCTTGTCCGCTATTTCGTCGTTTGTCAGACCAGCCATGCGCATATCGCCAACCTGTAAAATGCGCTCATACTGTTCTCTCATCCTTGTGTTTTTCGTAACTGCATCCTTGTCAAACTTCTGGTACATCTCGTGTCGAGACTCAACAAGGGTCCCAATGGACCTTTTTAGGGTTTTTATTGATCGTATTTTGCTGAAATCGATGCGCAAGAACATAAGATTCATTGACTTGTCGTCTATTATATCCTCAATGCCTATACCCGGTTTATCCAGCAACGTCCTTCCCGGATTTGAGAATACCTCAAAAGGATGAAAGCACCTTACTTCCGCTGACGACGGATTTAGCCACATTTTTTCAGCTTGGCTGAGCTCATCAAATTCTCTGTACGGATTAATCAATCTCAGAGTTTGGAACTGGTCACACATCTCCTTAACCAGTACCTGAAAATGGGCGTCGGAAGGCTGCATGCCTTGCAGTTTGGCATATCCTTCCCGATATTCAAGGTTTCTCCTCATGAACTCCCAACGGACTTTGACCCATTTGTTCCACTCTTCGATGCTTTTCATAACGCCTCCTGTAGCGCTCCTGGTGAGGTCCAGGGGAAAACCGCCAGGATATCCGGTCTTGTCGGGTGCGCGCCCTATCCCCTGGAAATCGAAATTACTTCTTTAACTGTAGGACTTCGCCCTTGTGCGGTTTGCGCTTCAAGGCATCTGCAATCCGGGTTTCAACCGTATTGGCGGCAACCTTGAGCGGGTCCGACATAAGGTGCACATATCTGTTTGTGGTCGCAAGCTCCCGGTGTCCTAAAAGAGCGCCGATAAAGGGCAGGCTCATTCCGGCCTGTGCGGCGCTCGATGCAAACGAATGACGAAGATCATGGATTCTAACACCCGGCAACCGGGCCTTTTCTCTTATCCTCATCCAGATATGCGGCAGGCCGATAAGGTGCTGTCCGGCTCTCTCTCCGGGTATGACAAAGGGGTTCCCAACGAGGCGGGAAATGTTTTCGAGCACCTCCACCGCCGGTCCTGCAAGCTGGATGGTTTTCTTCCCGGTCTTGCTGTCGGGCAGGGTGATTTCCCGGCGCTCCAGGTCTATGTAATCCCACTTAAGGTCGAGTATCTCAGAGTGCCGCGCCCCTGTGAGTATCAGAAGCCTGATTGCCGCTATAGCCTGTGGAAGCTCTTCTTTGGATGCTTCGGTATCAGAAAGAACGACTCCAAGACGTGAGAGTTCATCCGGGTTCAAGTATCGTTCTTTTTTCTCTTCCTTGTACTTCTCCACATGCCTGCATGGGTTCGTTCCGTCTTTGCGAAGTCCCCACTTCTCGCAAAGATTAAACATCTTCGAGAGCAGAGAAAGCGCCCGGTTCGCCTGATACGGCGCCCGCCGCTGATCGTGGTGGAACTTGGCAATATCGGCCCTAGTGATGTCTCCAAGCTTCCGGGGACCAAGAACAGGAAGAAGGACTTTATCGAGCAAACGCCGGTCTTCTTTGATGCTCCGGGGCTTCTTTTTAACATTGGCGTGCTCTTCCATGTACCGCTCGGCAACCTCGCTGAATGTCGGGGCCTGCCGTCCAGCCTGCTTGTCCTCAGCCGGGTCGCCGCCCTTCTCCGCTTCAGCCAACCGCAGTTTTGCCTCTGTGCGTGCTTCATCGGGGGTGAAAATCCCATGGCTCCCAATTGTCAAACGCCGACTCCGTCCAGCAGCATTCCGATATTGAACGATGTAGGATTTTGCCCCTGAAGGCTTCGCTCGAAGGCCAAAGCCGGGAATTTCGTCATCCCAGATGTAAACATCCTTCCCGTTTGATTTGGCAGCGTCCACGAGCCGTTTAGTAATCTTTGGCATGGGTTTTCTCCCTCTATTGGGTAAGCAATAGGCAAAGAAGTTCGAGCCTTGTTCCCTTATCCCTGATAGATTTTCAGTAGGTTTTCGGGTAAGCACTGGGTAAGCACCAGGGAGTAAAATAGAGTATAATACAGCGTAATAGAAAGTACAAGTGTTTTTCTAAATGGTTTAAAAATAAGGCTTCAAAGAAAATGGTCGTAGCAGGTAGAAGGTGGAAAATCAGATTTGTAATCAGCAGGTTGAAGGTTCAAATCCTTTCGCCAGCTCACCTAAAACCCTTTATTCATGCCGATTTAAGATATTTTGAAGGGCTTTTTTCGGTGTCCCTTTAGTATCCCCCACATAACTCATTCATAGCCAGAAATCAGTTGATTTTCCGAATCCGGTGATGAGAACCTCTTCACCGTTTTGCAGGGACTGTTTTATCATCTACAAAGGGTGTCTATGATTCGGGCTGACTCGGTTTTGGTGAAAATTTTCTTGGCGAGGAATGCTTCCACGAGATGGGCTTTGGTGAGAGTCATGGATTGCTCCTCAAAAATGAGCGTAAAATGATGATGAACCTGGGTGATTCAATGGGAGTTTGTGGGGGAAGGGAACATATACCGCAATGGATCTCCGGAGGCAAAAACAGAGCAGACATAGCGTTTTTTGGTTTTCGAATTCCTGGAGGATGAGCGGTGACTCCATCGGCAAAAATTCATATGGCTAAAAAAAGGGAACGGGCGCTCCAAGCCCGAAATAGCCGCTTTTCAGAAGGAACTGACACTGCCAAGTACGTTACGCTTGGTTAAATTGGTTGACGCTGACTGAATAGCGGAGGTATCCTGATTTTGCGTGTTCCAGTCAGCAAAGACTTCAATAGCAGGTGAATATGATCATAGACTTTCATGTCCATACGGCCCGCTTGAAGATTGCGACCTCGGCTGTAGAGGACCTTCGTCGAAAAGCTTGGGGAGACCGACTGGAATGGATGGTCAAAACCTATTCATCTCCGGAAGCGTTCCTCGACTTGATGGATGAAGCCGGCGTCGATTACGCTGTGATCCTTGCCGCACTGGCCCCGATTACTGTCGGGATAGCGGATAATGAATACGTAGCGGAATTTTGTTCCAAAAGCGGGCGGCTGATCCCATTCGCCAGCATAAATCCTTACACCTGCACGCATCCCGCAGAGGAACTCGAAAATCTGGTGCGAAACTATGGTTTTCGGGGGCTGAAGCTCTATCCGACTTACCAGTATTATTACCCTAATGACGCTATGATGTATCCGCTGTATTCGAAGGCGCAGGAACTGGGCATTCCGATATCTCTCCATATTGGCTCATCGGTATTTACAGGGGCAAGGTTAAAGTATGCCGATCCCATATATTTGGATGATGTGGCGGTTGATTTTCCGGATCTGGTCTTGCTCCAATGTCACTGCGGCCGTCCAATCTGGTATCAGAAGGCATTTTCCTTAGCACGGCTCCACAAAAACATATACATGGAGATCTCTGGCCTCCCCCCCAAAAATCTCATAGATTATTTCCCTGAACTCGAACGAATTTCCCATAAGGTGATCTATGGATCGGATTGGCCTGGAGTGCCTACGATCAAAGAAAACATTCAGGCCATCAGGAATCTTCAGATAAGTGAAGAGTCCGTGCGAAAGATCCTGGGAAAAAACGCGGCCAGCCTTCTGGGCATTTCCGATTCAGAGGAAACAATGTAGTTTCACTGAGGATCTCAGTCTCTCGGGTTGGTGATAGATTCTTCAAAATGTATCTGAATATATTCGGAAAAACGAAGTAACGATGGTGAAAACCAGCGGAAGGGAAAAGTTAATTTATACGAAGTTGCGTTCAAGTGAGTACTAAAAAAAGCTGAAAAGCTCTCCATGCCCGGNNGTGCGGGGAAGTCACTTCCCCGCTCTTTGTGGTTGCTTCAACTTGAGCGCAACTTAGTATTAGTGCATTGGCTCCGATCCAATAATTATTGGCGGGCCGGCTGCTGTTTCACCAAACGGCTCGCCTGCGGGGAAATATATACGGGGGCGGCCCTTGCTCCAGCCTCCGTACCGCCGCCTTTTCCGATCAATTCCCGAAGGCCTTCAAACATACCCTGTAGCCTTTCCATCCCTGGCTTGGGTCTTGAGTCGCCAGATCGGTCCAATTGCCACGCGCCCCGTTTGGTGAGGCGAAGCTTTTTCCCGGTGTAATGGTGGAATTCGAACTGTAATCGCTGTCCTGCTGCTGGATAGCTATAGGGTAACTGCTATAAGGATCGCTCAGTCCCACCACTGCCGAGAAGAGCGCCCCGGCTGTTACGCCCACGGGACGGGAAAACTTCACCGTGTGGTAGCCCGCCGTGTCCGAGACGCCGGTCACGGTCAGCTTAAGGGTCCCAGCCACCGGATCGATAGACGGGTTGAAAAGTGAACCAGTTGCCGCAACATTATCATAAATCTGCACCGTATAGCTCGTACCGGCATCAGGCGCATAGAAGCTGACAGCTTCGATATTAGTCGCCTGCCGATCCACCCTGAAAACATTTGCCATCCACGCGGAGTGTGCGCCATACCCGTAGTCGTCGGACCATCCCGCCGAGCCCGTCCAGCCAAGCGGATCGTATTGATATGTACACTTATAGTTTGTCGCGGGTTCCACACCGTAGAAGCAAAAAGCTTGCGGTTGCAATGAATAATCGTAATAAGACATCCAGAAATAACCGCTCTTTCCCCATTCATTCCCCCAACTGTTCCTCACGAGGTAGGCGCCTTTGCCTGGAGGGGTCGTCGAAAAATTGGAAGGAGAAAAATCGTCGTCCCAGCCAATAATTGCTACACCGTGATTTACGGCGTCGTCCTTAGGGTCGTAGTAAGCGTAAGTTGATGCGTTGTAATTATCTGAAGTAGTGGAACTTGCCATACCCTCATCTACGTAAAAGGCGACGGCAACAGCGGCGCCATGGGTTGTAATAGCCCGTTTTACCCCGGCGGTGTAAGGACTGCTGTCAACATAGATCAAATCGACGTCCTGGATGTGGGCGCCCGCCCAGGCGCTCGCGGGCAGTTGCGGCACGGTATCGTTAGCGTCAAGATATTGATATGTATATTGATTTTGGGACACGACCCCTTGCCTCGCCATAACGGCAGTGGACATCGAATATTCCCCCCCCTCGCACGGGCCGAAATCGAATCCATGCATATCGATAATGGCCTGCTCGGAGAAATCAGCGGTATATTTCCCCATGAGCGCTGTCTCTACCGAAACAATTGACGCAAATGCCCAGCAACTGCCGCAATAACTCTGGTTCTTCACAGGGGGAACTTTGTTCTTTTTGCGCAGGTCATATTGAGCGGGGAATGAATTCTTTGGGCTTGCCGCATTTTGGGCTGCTTGCCTAAGGTAGGAAAAGTCGATCCGGGACGGTATGTAACCAAACTTACGACCGGCTGGAGTGCTGGCGACCATAGTCGCCCCCGTAATCCTGGCGGCCTCCTTTTCGGCCTTGTATTTCAAATACCTGGGATTTAACGGGGCCAGGCGAATACTGGATTGTTCCGCCGGACAAACGATTGGCGCGCACAGGAAAAAAAGAAAAGACAGAGCGATCGCTCCCGCCAATGAAGCACGGAATATCCGGCCACCGATCAGATACAGCCGATTGCATCTGCTGCTCACTGACCGGCCCCTTAATGCTAAAAAAATACGCTTGTTGCCGATGCGTTTGAGTAGATTTTTTCTCATTTTGTCCCCCTCCTTAGAGCCTGCACAGTTAATTTTTTGGCTCTGTTCACATTAATTCGGAAAATACCTGCCCAGGCCCTCCGTAAAGCTACTTGTTTCTTTTCTCAAAGCTCCCTGCTCTTCACCCGTGCCAATGCGGGTATTCGCTGGACCCCGCAGGACCGTGGACTTGCCCGCGCGCGGCTTCAACTGCTGCATTCAGCGCCGGCAGGTTCGTTTGAAAAGCGATTTCGTCAATGGTCCTGATGATCTTTGAGGTCTCTTCACCGGCTTTTTAAATCTCCTGCATGAAAGCGGTCAGGTTCGCCATTGATCCGTTGGCTTGACTGACAACCTGCCCGGTCTTGTTCATCAGATCATTGGCCTGATTGGCGTTTGCGGCATTCTGCTTTGTCATGGAGGCCATCTCCCCCAGAGATGAGGAGGTTTCCTCAATGGCCGCCGCCTACTCGGATGCTCCTTCCGCAAGTTCCTGGCTGGCCGATGGACATATTTATCAGCGCCATCACTATAAATATCGTCTTGCCGGCCAGGTTCTGCATGTCATTTTCCGTTCCAGCCGCTCTCTCGGCACTCTCTTCAGAGAACTTCCGGATTGCATTTTCCATACCGTGAATGGCGTCCTTATAATGAGAAGTTGAGGTATTTTCCCTCCCGGTATGCAACTTTTTGCACTGCTTGACTCATAACCTCCACTTGCTCCGCCATCGATCCGTCTCCATTTGTCTGAAGGGTTAGTCGCAAATCCGGGGTGCAAGGAAAAGTCTGCCGCGCACCACGACAAACCCATATTGCATTTCTTGTGAGTTATTTATCAGACGCAGTTTGTATTTAAGTCGTCATTTTTGAGGAGGGCATGACCATGATTGAAGACTTACAAAACAGTTACAAGTATTCACTAAAAACCCCACCCATAGGGCGGGGCTTTAAATTCACCCCCCACATGGGGAATATGGCCAGCGCCCAAAGGGGGCAGGCCTTGGTTGCGCCGCGCTTGGGCGTTCTCTTCTTTGCCGATTGTAAGCTGCTCTTCCAGCCGTTCCTTTTTGTCCTGGTATTTTACGTAAGCCCGGATCATCTTAAACGTTCAACTCGACAACTTCGCAACTCACATAGCCACAGATGGCCTGGATTCCTGTGTATGCTGCTTCCTGAATCGGTCCAACCAGCACTCGGTAACGATATTTGGGAACCCAGATGATGTGGTGTTGGCAGCGCCATATCGTATGTGATAATTTACGAAATCTGCTCCCTGCATTCTCCTCCCCCTCGACGTTGCGGCACAACCCGAGATAGGAGATAGCAGTGAGCGGCCCTAAGGCCAAGCCCGTTCGGGACCGGCTTAGCCGGTCCACATCACCACGCCTACAGGGCGTGGGTTTTCACATTGAATTAAATTGTCAACCTCAGAAAGAGGTGTTTTTGGGGAGTTACCCTCAATTTGTAATAAACAGCTTGTCCTTGTCACCGAAACCCGAGTGCTTGAAAGGAATCGAAATGGATATTGAACCCAAGGGAGCCATTTTACAGCGCGACAAAGAAACCTACGCCATTGTACCTCGAGTGCCTGTAGGGCTTCTCACGGCGCAGAATTTGGACAAACTCAGCCTCGTTATCAAAAAGTATAGTATACCCGTAGTTAAAATAGTCTCCGGACAGAGGATCGCCCTGGTTGGAATCAAGGGTGAAGACGTAGAGAAGATCTGGGGTGAGCTTTCGATGGAGCCAGGGAAAGCCACCGGACTTTGCGTCCATTATGTGCAGGCTTGTCCTGGAACGACTGTTTGCAAACTGGGAGTTCAGGACTCGCTCGGACTTGGTCTTGAGCTGGAAAAGCTTTTTATCGGAATGGACCTGCCCGCCAAAGTGAAGATCGGAGTTTCCGGATGCCCTATGACCTGCGGAGAAAGCTTCGTTAGGGATATTGGAGTGCAAGGGAAGAAGAATGGATGGACCTTTATTTTTGGTGGCAATTCGGGAGGCCACCCAAGAATCGGCGACGTCCTGGCAGAGGATTTGACGACTGAGCAAGTTGTTGAACTCGCAAAGAAATCTATGGAATATTACCAGGCAAACGGGAAAAAACGAGAAAGGTCTGCCCGCTTTATCGAAAGGACCGGAATTGAAGCAATGAAAATGGCGCTTGGTCTGCCTGGATGAAAGTTGGTGAGTGAAATTAAAGATAACGTCAGCAGGCTTGCATTCATAAATGCTTGTCTGCTGTCACTAAGTTGCGCTCAAGTTGAAGTAACCGAAAAGAGCGGGGAAGTGACTTCCNNCACTTGAACGCAACTTCGTATAAGCTCAGTTTCTATGGCTGCAGGAGGGGATTACCCTTAATTTCCTGAATGTACTGGTCCGGTGTGAGATCCTGAAAGATTTCCCACCACTCGCCGGTGTGCCGGAGGGTCCACGCCAACAATATGAAAGGATTTGAAAAGTTATGCCTCAAGGTACAGTAAAGTGGTTCAACGATAAGAAGGGTTACGGATTTATCACGGCTGAAGACGGAAAAGATTGCTTTGTTCACCATAGCGCCATCGAAGGTGAGGGTTTTAGGAGCCTTGCGGAAGGTGATCGTGTCAGCTTCGAAATTGAACAGGGCGCCAAAGGACCATCGGCGGCCAAGGTAAAAAAGCTCTAACTCGTTCCTGGTATCTTGCACTTGATGGACCCTGTTCCCCACGCTATCGAATCGTTCCACGAGCTTGCGGCGAAGTTTGACACCTACGTCTTGTCCACCTCGCAGTGGGAGAATCCATCCGCGTGGTCCGACAAGCTCCTCTGGGTAAAGCGTTATCTTGGTCAGGCGGCATACAAACGTGTAATCCTTACGCACCATAAGAACTTGAACTTAGGTGACTTCCTGGTGGACGATCACACGACCGTTTGAGCAGATCGATTTCAAGGCGAACTTATCCTCTTCGGTTCAAAGCAGTTTGCGAATTGGCTGTCTGTCGTGAGCTATCTTTGTGAAAGAGCAACCTAATCGGATAACCTGGAGATTTTCTGTCTCGGTAGAAAATAAATTTTGGGCATGTTTTTCAAATTGACCTACTCACTACCCGATTACGCCCCTGTCAATTTGCGCCCTGCGCCTTGATCCACTATCCGATATCCAAAAATATTCTTGCGAAACCGGAATGTGGCCTTAATATGATTTTGTACCAGGTCCACCTCCTTTGCCCCTTCCATTTGATGGCCCCCCAATTCGAGGAGACGTAGATGACAAGATTCAAATTACTGCTCATAATGGCTTTACTGGTCGGCTGTGTGTCAATTTCCTATGCTATAGAAAACATCACCCCGATGCCGCCTCTATCAGTACCGGGGCAAATCCCTATTTCCTCTACCCAACAAACTGTCACCCCAGAAGACGCCGCCAAATTCATCGGCCAGCAGAAGACCGTATGCGGCTTGGTCGCCAGCGCTCAATATGACGCCAAAAGCAAGTGTACTTTACTGAACCTCGATAAACCATCTCCAAACCACGCATTCACTGCCTATATTGGGGGGTCTGACAGGGGCAAGTTCGAGAAACCGCCTGAAGAACTATACTACGGTAAGGCGATCTGCGTAACCGGGATGATAGAGCTCTATGAGGGCCGTCCAGAGATCATTGTGAGGGATCCCTCACAGATTAAGGTGAAGTAGTTTAACCGTATTCAGGAACAGCCATGCCTACTAAAAATAGAATCTCCAGAGCAGTTGCACTGACGGTCTTTCTGGTTTTCAGTTTTCCAAATATTTCTCCGGCCTGGCATGAAAAATAATTATCGACATCCAACCATCTGATATTGTCTCGTAAATTGGTCCAAAAGGAGAACGGCTTTGCTAAACCCAAACCCTGAATATATTCGTGAATTAATTGAAGTCGTCGACACAAGCCCCTTTCCAGATCACATGTTGATGCGGCTTTCCGAACTCGCGCTGGACAAAGCCGTGCTCGAACTTAAGACCGATCGTTGCCATCTCCAGCTTTTCGGTAATGTTCACGGAGGCGTGCTTGCCACGATGATCGATGCGGCGACCTTCTGGGCGGCTTTCATGAGAATTCCCGAAGATTCGGGCCTGGTGAATATCGATCTGAAACTGAATTACCTGAAACCGGTCAAAGACGGCGTGTTGATAGTAGAAGGCTGCGCGATCCATTCGGGCAATTTAATCAGTTATGCCGAAGCAACTGTATATAATGGATCTCGGCAGCGGATCGCCCACGGCACTTCGACCCTGATTACGCTGCGAGGGAAAGGGCTGAAATTGCGTTCCCGCAAATTTCTGGATTAATAACCGGGCGGAAAAGGTCGTAAGGGTGATGAACGGATGCAATGAAAAGCTTGAAGAGGAGTTTCATAAAAACTCAGCGCCGGTTTGCCCAGATAAGGGGTTCTAATGTCGGAAGACCCTAATTCTAAGAATTGTAAAATCTGCGAGGGCAAGGCGTTTACCACCTGTTCAGGATGCGGAATAATTATATGCGCGAAATGTAGCCGCTTCGAATTGATAGGCTCAGGCTGCGGCTGGCCTGCCTATTACTGCCCGACCTGTGTTCAGGACCCCTGTGTAAAGCCGAACGCCATGCTGCGTGATTCATAGGGGCTTTGAAGGCGCGCAAAAGACGCAATCATTTTTTAACCATCCAGACCCTCCACAGAAATCAACCGACGGAATCGGAGATCTGGGCAGGCAGGCCGCAACCATTCCTGCATGAATCGGATTTTGCTAACCACCGCCAATCGCGCTCAGACTCATGTTCGCCTGCTGCCCGAAGAAGGTGAAGCTCTCAAAGCTTTCTTCGTCCAGGCTGCGACCGCTCTGGTTTCTGTCCGCGCATATAACTCCTATCGCTATTCCCTTCATGGCGACAGGCATGGCAAAAAACGGGCCGTCTCCGATTAGATTGGACAATTCCTCCGTCAGCAGCGGTTTGATACTAAGGTCCGGTTTTTCGGTTACCCAGATCGGCTTCCTGTTTCTTAACATGTAGCTGAAAATATTCATGATCTCTAAACTTACGCTGAGCATGAAACTCTCGATATAGCCTTCAGCTACCCATCCCAGTCCGTACTTTCCCTTGAGATGCTGCCGGTCCAGCGTGAGCAGCGCAAAAATGACCCTGTCCATACCTACTCCTCGATAGATTCCCTCCATAACAATCGAAAGCACCATGTTGATGTCTCCTTTCCCCACCGTCACCAGGGTGGAGAGATCGCGCACGCAGCACAGTTGAATACCGGCATCGGGCTTCAGATATTCGTGTTTGATCTCCTCGGCCTGCACAGGTAAGGGCAACGGCGCTTCTATGGGGAGAGGAACCAGGCGGCTACTCTTTTTCGCTCCGTAGGATTCGATGATCTCCACGGCGGCCATGGCCGATCCATGAAAGGTTTTGATCGTCTCCTTCTCAGAAAGATGGAGGAAATCACGCGCCTCTTTCATTATCTCTTTGATCGGAGGACAATCCCAACCTTTTTCAGATGCCTGCGCAACAGCATATCCAAGCCTTATGCTCTGGATCTGAGGGTCGGTCCCGTTCTTATCCTGCAAGGTGGATTCCAGGAGGTCACTCAATTTCCATTCATGGCTCAGCCTTAGGGTCAGCCGCTCAAGTTTGAATCCCAGGACCTCCATCTCAGCCTGGTCCTCGCGCTCTGCATCCAACATCGCTCTATCGAGCCTGTCCCCAACCTCTCCGGCAAAACACCAGAAGGCTATGTGACCGATACGGCCGAGGAGCGCAGCTATAAATATTTCCTCTGGTCTGGGCAGATTGCGCAGCATTGCGATCTTCCTGGCCTGCACGGCAGCATGGAACGCCCTGGCGATCTCGACAGCCACTTTTTCTTTGTGCAGACTCGAAAGAACAGTCTCAATCAACGCAATTGTAAGACATATCTCCTTTACGGCATTGAATCCCAGTCGCATCACCGCCCGGCTCACCGTGTTGATCCGTTTCGAGTAAGGATTGTAATACATGCTGTTGGCCAATTTAAGGACCTGCGTTGTGAGGTTTGGGTCCTCAAGAATCGACCAGGCCAGGTCTGATATCGAACTATTCTCGCTGCTTGCCGTTCCGGCCACACATTGAACGGTGCGTGAAAAAATGGGCATATTCTCATTAATGAGCCGAGTTACCCAAAGATCAAATTCCTTTTCAGCCACTTTCGCACCTTCCCACCGTCGAAAAACATCTCAAACAAGAAATCGGAAGAACCACGACCCTACTGCACAAAAATTCAACCTTCCGTCGAGATTCAAACTTATCGGTATATGGACTCGCCAGATCGGGCTCCGAAGCGGTCGACACATGAACAATCGAAGCGTGATTGGCGCCAAATGAAGTATGAGAAAACGATTAGCGCAAAAAGGATTGGAGCAGATATTTCACAAATCCCGCAGGCCGACCGGGGCGCCCGCTTTTTGACAATGACTCATCACTCTGAGAGAAGCGGAATATGGCGAGACGGGCTCGGAATGCGCACTCCTCAGTCAACCTCCCCATTCATCTCAGCCCGCAAAACACCCGAGCGCTTGAATGTCACCACTTTCTTCGACGGCAGCGTAACCGGTTCCCCTGTCTGTAGGTTCCTGCCTCTACGCGCCTGTTCTCCTTTCACTAAAATTTTTCGAATCCGGTTGCACGCGAAGCATCTCAGTGACCTCGGGAACTATCATGCCACGATCAAAACGCCCTGCGAAGGTGCGGTTGTCCGGCGCTTACGCCGCAGCGCCATATAGAGCAGGATCACATGGTCCGGGCATGGAGAGCTGCG
>PLSV01000057.1 GCA_003165235.1 Syntrophobacteraceae bacterium | reverse complement strand
GCTATGGGATGGACGATGTGGTGGTGGCCGTGGTCGAGGAAAAGCGGCAACATCCCAACGCGGACAAACTCTCCCTGTGCCGGGTGAACAACGGTGCCTTTGTGCTGGATGTGGTCTGCGGCGCCCAGAACTTCAAACAGGGCGACACGGTTGCCCTGGCCCAGGTCGGAGCAACGCTCCCTGGCGATTTTAAGATCAAGAGATCCAAGATCCGTGGCGAAGAGTCCTGCGGCATGCTCTGCTCGGAAAAGGAATTGGGACTGGCAGCGGACAGCGCCGGCATCATGGTCCTGGACCCAGGCCTTAAGCTCGGCGCCCCGGTCTTTGCCGCCCTTGGCCTGAAGGACACCCTGTTTGAGATCGGCCTGACCCCCAACCGCGCCGATTGCCTCAGCGTCGTGGGCATTGCCCGTGAGATTGCCGCCAAGCTGGGCACAAAGATCCGCTGTCCCGATATCGTCATCAACGAGGGGGCTGATCCCGTCGATCAGAGCATCGGCGTGACAATTGAAGACGCCGAATACTGCCCGCGCTATGCAGCGCGTTACCTGAGCGGCTGCCGCATAGCGCCCTCACCGGAATGGCTGGTGAAACGGCTCAATGCCATTGGCGTACGGTCGATCAGCAATGTTGTGGACGTAACCAACCTGGTGATGATGGAACTGGGGCAGCCGCTGCACGCCTTTGATTGCGATCGCCTGGCCGAGCGCCGGATTGTGGTGCGCCGTGCAGGCGAAGGGGAGCGGTTCACGACACTGGACAGCCAGCAGCGCATCCTCGTAGCCTCTGATCTGGTCATCTGCGATGCCGAGCGGCCGGTCGCCCTGGCCGGCGTCATGGGGGGCGAAAACTCCGAGATTGCCGATACAACCACCAATATCCTGCTCGAAAGCGCCTGGTTTCTGCCGTCAGCCATCCGTAAGACCGGCAAGCGGCTTGGCCTGCATACCGAATCTTCCCATCGTTTCGAGCGCGGTGTGGATATGGGTGGTGTGACTCGTGCCCTTGACCGGGCAGCGGCATTGATTGCGGAACTGGCCGGTGGCAGTGTGGCCAGGGGGCGCCTGGATGTCTATCCCGGCAAACGTGAGCCGGCAGCAATCCCGTTCCGTCCCGAGCGCGCCAATGCGTTGATCGGGATCAATCTGCCTCGGGAAGAGGTCATTGCCATTCTCGAACGGCTCGAATGCACCGTCACAGGTCCCGCCGAAGGGGCATTGGCGGTAACGCCTCCCAGCTACCGGATCGATATTGAACGCGAGATCGATCTGGTCGAGGAGATTGCCCGCATGAACGGCTTCGACCGGATTCCCGCCACCAGGCCTCGGGCGCAGGTCGTATCGGATCGTCCGACCCGGCATCAGCAGCTTGAGAAGAGTGTCAGGGACATCCTTGTCGCTCACGGCATGAATGAGATCATCAACTTCAGTTTTACAGCGCCAGGGGCTGCCGACAAGCTGCTGCTCGGCGAGGACGATCCGCGGCGCGGCACGATCCGCCTTGTCAACCCGCTGGTGGACGAACAGTCGGTCATGCGTTCCATCCTCTTGCCCGGTGTTCTTGAAACGGTTGCCCGCAACATCAGCTTCCGCTCTCTCGATCTGAAGCTCTTTGAGATTCGCAGGGTGTATCTGCCCACGCAAGGCAACGACATGCCGCGCGAGCCGCTCTACGTGGCGGGGGCGCTGACCGGCTCCCGCGACGGCCTGAAGTGGAACCGCGCCAATGAGCCGGTCGATTTTTATGATGCCAAGGGGATTCTGGAGAGCCTGCTCAGCCAGTTGAGTGTCGGTGGCGTAAAGTGGGTAGCCGATGCCCCGGAACCGTTTTATCATCCCGGCAAATCATGCAGTATTATGGCCGGGAGGGAGCGGATCGGTTCAGTCGGCGAACTGCATCCGACGGTTCAGGAAAATTTTGGCCTGGACAAGCCGGTTTATTGTTTCGAGCTCGATTTCGAAAAGGTGCTGACCCTCGCTCGGCAGAAACAGACCATCTCAGCCCCGTCCCGTTTTCCGGACAGCACTCGGGATATCGCCATGCTGGCCCCTGTGGAGCTGNNAGGTTGACATCTTTGACCTGTACCTGGGCAAGGGAATACCGGAGGGTTTTAAAAGCATTGCCGTCCGTATACGTTACCGCTCGTACGAGCGCACGCTCACGGATGAAGAGATCGGAAGGTTGCATGGAAAAATCGTTGACACGCTTTTGAATAAGGTAAAAGTATCAATAAGATAAAAACCTGTTGCGTAATGCGATCCCCTGTGTTATAAAAATTTCCCTTTCTTAATACGCTCTAGAACTTGCAGATTGAGGTTGTTATGACCAAAGCCGACATCGTTGAAAGAATTCACCAGAAGATTGGATTCTCCAAGAAGGAATCCGCTGAAATGGTCGAAACCGTTTTCAGCATCCTGAAGAAAACCCTGGAGGATGGCGAAAAGATCAAGATCGCAGGGTTCGGCAATTTTGTCGTCAAACGGAAGGCCGACCGAAGAGGGCGTAATCCCCAGACGGGCGAAACCATAACTATCGAAGCTCGTCGAATCCTTACCTTCAAACCGAGCCAGGTTCTGAAAAACGCCATCAATACTGCCGCTAAAGTGGGCAAATAAGCGTACATCGCCATGGGCGCCATCCTTCCCGACAAACTGTTCTATAAGATCGGCGAGGTTGCCAGAGTGGCTGGTGTCAGGACATCGGTGCTCCGTTTCTGGGAGAGTGAGTTCGAATTTCTGAAACCGGAGAAGAGCACAACGGGTCAAAGGCTTTATTCCAAGCGGGAAGTGGACCTCATTCTCCTGGTACGCCGGTTGCTCTATGACGAGAAGTTTACCATTGAAGGGGTAAAAAAGCGGATAACCCACAAGGGCACGATCATATCTGGTGACGATCTTGCCTTGGCGCCCCCCCCGCAGAAACATCTCCTGCTGTTGCGGGATATCAGGGACGAGCTATTGCTCTTGCGGAATCAGATGTAGCATATCGGTGCGTAGCGCAGCCTGGTAGCGCACTAGACTGGGGGTCTAGTGGTCGCTGGTTCGAATCCAGTCGCACCGACCATAAAAAACAGGGACTCAGCCAAATTGGTTGAGTCCTTGTTTCGTTTCAGGTTTTCGCCACCATTCTCATAGCGAAAAGTTCTGGCTTTATATTTTCGTTAGGCCCGGTTCGTGTTGTTGCAACCGGAGCAGGTCATCATCTGCATGGGCGACCTGGAAACGGATCTTTATGCCGAGCATACACCGGTTCTCATCAAGGCGGCTTTGGCCCACGTCCAGTTTGAAACGATCCACCCATTCCTGGATGCCGATACCCTGTATCTGGAAGGAAAACCCGCGCAGGGATAACATTGATGAGGGCAAAATGGAAAAAGAATTCTCCTCCTTGACTAGTAGACACAAATTGTGTACACAATGACTATGCATTATGAATGGGACGAACGAAAACGACTTTCCAATCTTGAAAAACACGGCTTCGATTTTTTCGATGTGGTTGATGTTTTCGAGTCCCCACATGTTGAAACGCCATCGCGTCACAGTAACGAGAATAGGTTTCTCGCTACTGGAATTTTCAAGCAGCGTTTCGTGACCATCGTTTACACAATGAGGGCCGATGCCATAAGGGTTATTTCTTTTCGGAGAGCACGTCATGAAGAAAGAGACACATATCAAAAGCTATTCGGCGACAGAGCTTAAAGCCAAACGCGGAGCCAGCGGCACCAATCTAAAAAAGGTCGATGCCATGACGGACGCCGATTTAGAGCGGGTCATTGCCGAAGATGAGGACGAGCGGGACATGCGTCCAGATTGGACACGCGCAAAACTGGTTTTTGCAGATCCCAAACAATCCGTGCACCTTCGCCTTGAGCAGGAAATCATCGACTATTTCAAGGGACAGGGCAAAGGGCATATTTCCCGCATGCAGTCGGTTCTAAAGGCTTATGTATCCGCTCACAAGCCGCACGCCAAAGGATGAACGGCCGTAAACACCTTGTTTTCGCCGAGGTGGACAAGCTTATCGAAGCAGCAAAAGACAGCCGGAACGCAGCCCGCTAACGGTGTTTTTTGCTACTCATGTTTCGCCACGGCCTGGGTGTGCATTTAGGGTGTGTCTCAATATGGTACAACGAACCTGTACCGTGTTGAGACACGACCCCTAGTAGTTGCTACCCTATACCCTACTATTACCAAAAGCGACAAAACGAAAAATTCGGGTTCAATTAGCACCGACCCATTGTTGTTTGCGTGCCGCAAGTGACCCTGCGGAGTGTTCTAGACTTTTAGTCATTTTTATGGCGTTGCCGATGATTTTCTGGTACGTATAACTGTTAATACGTGCTCTTGAGGGCGTTGTTGTAATTCGTTGCGCTTAGCGGCGAACTGATTGCAAATTGCGAGATATATTCAATCAAGATATATTTCAATAATTCCGATGAGAAGAGCTTAATGTCAGTTATAGCTTACACATCAGTAGTGAAAATTAAGCATCATGGAGTACCAAACAATAAGGCAACACTTCCGCCAGACGGTGAGGCAGTTCTTTTTGGGGTACACGATGAGATTGCCGAGCATTACAAGATAGCACCAGACAGTTTTGTGCCTCATGCGGCTACGCTCGATTATATTGTGGCCGCAGCGGGTGGTTGTTTAACAGGAACCTTCGGAGGAGCATTGGCTGTCAGAGGGGTTGTTTTAGGTGAGCACGGCCTGACGGCGAATGTCCATGGTGAGATTGAACGCGAGGATGACAATGTTCTCGTTATAAAACGTATTTACGTTGTCTATCATCTCTCCACCGCGCCTGAATTCAAGGAAAAAGTGTTTCGCGCTTATGATGTCCATGCTTCAAAGTGCCCTGTGTATCGTTCATTGACGCCCGGAATTGCCATAACCACTGGGTTGAATTGGAATGATAATTCATAACCTGAAGCGCCACACGTCAGTTTGATTGAACGCATATATTCGCATCTAACGGACCACTTTAGGCGGCAACAATCAGTCAATCTCCAAAAGTGAATGCATATGCTTCAAATCCGGGAGCTGAAGCCTTGATTTCCAATAATCCACTTTGGGATGAGGGTTGATTGACAAGTTCAAATGAGTTCTAAATGGTTTTCGCCCTGTTCTTTACCCGGTCATTTTATGCATACCACTTGTTAGTTTTATTTGGGAAAAATCAGGAACTATATGAAAATTGCGTATTCCGATGATTGCGACCGGGTGACCTGAAGTGATTGCGACCGCCGTTCCGCTGTGATTGCGACCAGCGTTCCGGGGATTGCGACCGGGTAGTCGCGAGGTGTGGACGTCACTGTGTCACAGATTCAGTTTTCGCGTCAATGGTAGATTTTCTTCGTCGCATCGATTCGTCTGCCTTCAGGTCAAGTTTATGGGCGTTATGCACCAACCGGTCGAGGATGGCGTCGGCCAGGGTCTTGTCCTGCATGGCGTCATGCCAGGCCTTGATAGGTAACTGGCTGGTCACGACGGTGGCTTTCCTGTCGTAGCGCTCCTCAATGATTTCCAGTAACTCTTTCTCGTCGTCCCGAGACAGCGGTGAGATGAGAAGATCATCCAATATCAGAACCTCGCATTTGACCAGGGCCGCCATGACTTTGGGATAACGGCCGTCGAGCCTGGCAAGGGCGAGTTCCTGAAGAAGCTTGGGTAGCCGGTGATAGAGGGCGGTGTGCCCGTCCCGGCAAGCCTTCTGCGCGAGTGCACACGCGAGGTAGCTCTTGCCGGCCCCGGTTGGGCCGGTGATGAGGATGTTGTGGTGGCGCGTCACCCATTGGTTCTGGGCCAGTGACATGATGACGGCGCGATCCAGACTCCTGCCGGATTTGAAGTCGAGATCCTCTATGGAGGCGGCCAGTCTCAAGCGTGCGCTCTGCAACCGATTGCGCATGCGCCGGTTGTCATTGGCTGTAGCCTGGAAGTCGACGATGAGTCCGAAGCGTTCCTCGAAGGAGAGCGCCGCCATGTCGGGGCAGTTCATCTGTTCCTGGAACGCCCGGGCCATGGCGGCAAGCCCCATGGCGTTGAGTTTTTCGATGGTTGGCTGGTTAAGCATTTTGGCTCCTTTTTTCAGTGATAGTAACCGGTGCCGCGGATGTTCTCGTGGTCGACCGGGGCGGTTTCTGGCTTGCATTGCAGCGGTTTTTTGTCGAGGTTGTTTTCCAGGATCGACTTGATGCTCTTGTAATTCACCCCTTTGATGAGCAGCGCCCTCTCGCATGCTGCCTCCAGCCGTTCTTGGCCGTAGCGTTTCCCCAGGGAGATGATGCCCATGCAGGAGCGAAAGCCGTGCTCGGGATAAGTCCTGCGAGAGAGGACGTTTTCAATAGCACGGGCCGTTTCCGGCCCCGTTTTCGTGGCCCAGGAGATGAAGCGCTCCGGCGTCCATTCGGCAAACTCAAGATGAGCCCTTGGCATGTGCTCGGGGCGGGTGGTGTGTTTCCCTTTGAGCTGTGACCTCGTGTGCGAGGCGACTCGTTTCCGGTGGAAGAAGCACTCCACGATGGTCTCGGTGTAGCGCACGTCCAGCTCTTCCCGCACCAGACGGTGCGGCACGCTGTAGAAGTGGTGTTCCACCTCGACATGGTAATCCATGTGGACCCGCGCTTTGATCCAGTCGGCATACTCGTAGGGCGTTTCCGGCAGCGGGAGCATGGCGGGTCGGTCGATCTCCTCGAAACGCCCTTTACGGGTGCCGGGGAGTTTGCGGAAGGGGCGGTTGTTGAGCAGTTCCAGGCGCTCGCGGATAGCTGCATTGGCCTCCGCCAGGCTGAAGAAGGTCCGATGGCGCAGAGCCGCCAGGATGAAGCGCTGAACAATCTGAACCCCGACTTCGACCTTCGATTTGTCCTTCGGGCGGCGCACGCGGGCGGGGATGACGGCAGTTTGGTAATGCTCCGCCAGGGCGGCGTAGGTGGGGTTCAGATCCGGTTCGTAACGACAGGGCTTGGTAACGCCGCTCTTGAGATTATCAGGGACCAGGCACCTTGGCACCGCTTCCATGAAGGCGAAGGCACGTACATGGGACCCGGTCCAGTCGGGAAGCGCCTGGCTCCAGGTGGCCTCGGCAAAGGTATAGTTGCTGGCGCCCATGACCGCTACGAACACCTGGGCGTCCTTGATTTCGCCGGTGGCGGGATCAACAATAGGGAGCGTGCGGCCGCAGTAGTCCACAAACATTTTCTCGCCAGCGCGGTGTTCCTGACGCATCGAGAGATCCAGCTTCTTTCGCCACTGGCGGAAGAGCTCGCAATACTGGCTGTACTGGTATCCTTCTGGATCGCGCTCCTTGTACTCCTGCCACAACAGCATGAGAGTCAGATCCTTGTGGGTGATCAGCTCGTTGTGCAGGACGTTCCAGTCTGGCCGGAGACGGGAGACCGCAGGGGAACAGTTGCGGGGTGGATAGAGGAGGCTTTCGAGGGCGGTATCATCCAGATGGAAAGGAAGTGGCCAGGACAGCTTGGCCATCAGGGCGCGTCTTACGGTATCGGTGACAGCGGTCTTGCTGACGCCGCAGCTCTTGGCTGTGGCAGTCCTGCTCTGGCCGCATGACCAGACCAGGCGGAGTATCTCTCTTACTTTTCGCATGGTAACTCTTTCCTTTGGCATCGTTCCCTCCTGTGAATTGAGGGGGTACGATACCCGTTGGAGTTACCTCGCGACTACCAAAATCAACCGGTCGCAATGCTCCGGAACACCGGTCGCAATCGCATCGGAATGCCGGTCGCGATCACGCCGGAATCGTGGTCGCAATCAGATCGGAATGCCGGTCGCAATCGGCCGGAATACGCAGGTTCGGCTCGTAACTGCGATTTTAAAGCCGATACCAGTGTGAACGTCCACTTCTGGTTCTTTAAATTTTCCCTTACGAGTAACGAGAAAGCCCGCATTCGCGACGGGAAATTGGTTAGTTACCATAAAATAGT
>PLSV01000097.1 GCA_003165235.1 Syntrophobacteraceae bacterium | reverse complement strand
CTCCGTGGAAATCCAGGCTAGCAGATAATCCGGAAGCCAAGGTCAATAAGCATCATGCGAATTTCCTAAAAAAATGGTGGCTTCTTTCGTACCCGAGAGCCGAATTGATGGCGAGGATTTCCAATCTCCCTCGCTACATTGCCTGTGGCCGTGTAACGAAGAGACCTATTTTCGATTTTTTCCATCCATCGATCCGTCCTGGCGATTCTCTTGTTGTCTTTCCACTTGCCGATAACTATTCCTTCGGCATATTGCAATCACGTATCCACTGGAGTTGGTTTACTGAAAGATGTTCCACTATGAAGCGTGACCCCAGATATACTTCCGAAACTGTATTTGACTTCTTTCCATGGCCACAATCGCCAAAACAGAAAGATGCAAGGGAAGTTTCCAGAGCGGCGGTAGCCCTCTGTGAAGTCCGCGCCAAAATTTTGGCCGAAGATAATCTCTGTCTACGCGAAATCTACCGCCTACTTGAGTTGGAGGGTGATAATCCCTTGAAGGAAGCGCACGAGGATCTTGATGAGGCAGTGAGGCACGCATACGGCATTTCACCCAACCAAGATGTCCTTGCCTTTCTCCTTGCATTGAATAAGGAATTAGCCGTTAGGGAAGCAGAAAGCAAATCTGTTGTTGGTCCTGGACTTCCGTGTACGGTCGAGGACCCGGACCAGCTCGTAACAGACTATTGCATTCGGCCTCCACGGCTTTGAGGTAGTGGGATGCAGGGGATAATCATTTTCAGGGATTTGGACCTCGTGTCTTGGTGACAATAGGCGGATTGGTTATGGCTACTGAATCAAAATCCTTTTGAAGGTGGCCTCTTATGGGACACGAGCGTCTACCATCATTACCGAAAAGTGAAAAATGGCAGAAAATTGTCTCCGATGTTGCCGCAACCTCAGCAAATGAATGTACCACCGAAGAAGTTATTCAAAAGACTGCCCAAGCGATAGACTCTCGTTTCCGGCGCTTACATCTCGACCCCAGCATCCAGGACGCTTTTTATTTTCTTCTGCTTCTCACAGTGGCCGCACGTAGTAACAATCCAGAGGCGGCGCTGCGCGACTCCGGCATAAACCTTCAAGGAAAGTCAGCGACTCCATTAAACCTTGCGCAATCCGTGTCTTCCTTTATGCGGAAGGAGGCAGCATCCAGAGAGTACCTTGAACTCGCCAAATATGCGACAGCAATAGCATTAGCCAAGTTCTATCGGCAGGAAGGCTCTCAACTCGACCTTTTTAGGTCTAAAGACGATCCATTCACAATATGGCGAAAGGCTTCAGACGGAAGAGGTTTCTGCCTACTAGCAAGGCAGTTCTTCTCCGCATTCACTACAGAATATTTCAAATATTTTCTTGATAGAGAGGCATCAGCTGTTTTGCCAACTGTAGAGGCGAGGGAAGCCTTTCAAAGCAGTCTGGAGGCCCATGTAGATAGGGTAACTCGACATAGCTTTGAGGTATCAAAGATTACCCAATCATTCGCAGCAGGTTGGTACAATAAGAAGGTTGTCAAGGAAACTCCTTCTCGGAAAACAATAACCGGTTTTCTATCAATCGCTTTTAACAAAATCCGTGACTCCCTTGGTCGAAGGGAGGTCGCGTTGAAATGAAGAATGCATCTCCCATTCGACAACCACTTCCTATTCAGGTGTTTTGCAATGGTGTACCTGAGTCAAAAACCAAAAGACGAAAATGCTCCAAAATCTCCCTAGAATATCGTCACAATCAAAAAACACGGCAAAATTTAAACCTTGGGCTCCCTGAATTTATTACGACCATTGCTCACCTACCGAATAGGGTCTTGGATCTACTCGAAATCAGTGGCTACGTTTTATGTGCCGATAGACATTCTTTCAGGGGTAGCAGAAACGCTGTCGAGTACCATTCTTGGTCTAGGGACTTCGAATACTTCATCAAGGTAAGGGATCACGAGTTTTGGAAATCAGAAGAGGTTAAACGATCACTTTCTGAGTCGCTCACATGGATAACGGGGGATAGGAGCCATAGTTTCAATTTCCTGCCAGGCCACTCAACGGCTAAGACGAATATATTTGACAGCTCACGATTTTCGCTTCCGGTGAAGGGCGATGCTAGTGTTGTATTATTTTCCGGCGGTCTCGACTCTCTCGCCGGAGTTGTCGAATTGCTCGAATCCACCAAAGGCCCTGTTTGGCTGATTAGTCACAAAAGCGGAAATCCTAGCACCGGGAGAACGCAGAAACGACTTATCGAGGCATTGGGAGCGCGATACCCCAATCGGGTTAATCACAGGGTGCTTGAATGCCACCTTCATGGGGTCCGTGCTCCCGAAGAAAGCCAACGGACCAGGGCTTTTGTTTATTGCTCTATGGGTTTCGCAATGGCAACGGCACTTAAACTGTCCGCCTTTTACCTTTACGAAAATGGCATGACCTCGCTTAATTTCAGCAAAAGAGGGGCTATGCAAAATGCTCGTGCAAGTCGCACAGCCCATCCTAAAACAATCAGACTCCTCAGAGAACTACTCTGTCTTGTTGCAGGAAAGAGTTTTGACATAAGGACCCCTTTTGCGTTCAAAACTAAAACTGAAGTAGTTGAGGCTCTGAAGGAAAAGCGTTCCGACCTGATAAATTCCGCCGTCTCATGCAGTAAGACCTATAAGGAATTAGGTATTGCTACTCACTGTGGTCAATGCTCACAGTGTACCGACAGGAGGTTTGCCGTTTTCGCAGCCGAGTGCGATGACTCGGACGATGGAATCTACGCATCAGATTTCATAAATGAAAAAATAGAAGATGCTGAGGCTCGAACTACCCTCATCGACTACTTAAGGCAGGCAAGGCAATTTTTGCGATCAAATTTAGACCACTTTTACACGGATATGTCTGCTGAACTTTCCGAAGCAATCGACATTCAAGGGGATGAGTGTGAGCAAGTAGATCAGATTCACGCCCTGTGTCAACGGCATGCTAAACAGGTACAGCACGCCCTACAAAGAATGATTTTGCCTCTTGTGAATTATCCTGATGGGAGCCTTGCTACCACTCTTGAGACAAGAGATTTATGTCGCCCTCCTGCTGAAGTATTGGCGAAAAAGTTAATACCTGAGCTGGAGGATTTCATTCGAAGAGCATTTGTTCACGAGCGCCCCCAAGACGAGAATGATCTTAACGCCAAAATCGGTGGATTTCTATCAGGCCACAAAGAACGATTTCAAAAGGAGTACCCATCGGTGAATTTCGCAACCGCACGGATAGTTCCAGATCATTCAGATCAAAATCTATGGATTGAGGCAAAATATGTTCGCGGAGCAACTACACCCAGCAAGGCTACACAAGGGATCGCAGAAGATCTTACAAAGTATCCGGATGAATTGCTGAAGCTTTTCATAGTATATGATCCGGAAGGGCAGATTTCTGACAGAACAAGATTTAAGAAAGACTTCGAGGCCAAACGCTACTGTATCATTCATATTGTATGAACGATAAGTCACAGAAATGTAGACCGTACGTCTGAATCAGAACCATAGATTATCCCTAAATGACATGGCTATTTGACCACTTTGCTCGATGTTTCCCTTCTTTTAGACTAATAAGCAGTCGAAATCTCTTAGCAGATTATCCCACGCTTGTTTCCCCTTATGGCTTCGAACTCTGTTCGAGTTTAGCATCAATTTAATCCTGTTAATCCTGTCTAAGCTTTTCAGCGTCCGTTTCTGCGTAAATCTGCGAAATCTGCGGATTAGTTAAAATAGGATTGTGCAACGCTCGTTTGCCGGATGAACCCGCAAAGAGCCGGGATTAGGACTAAACCCGCTCTACGGGGTCGGACCAAGATAGAATCCCTCCAGTTAAGGGTTTGTGCTCCAGAAACAGGCCTTTTTCGTGCTTAGAAGGCCATTTCAGACCACGAAAACATCGCTGTAAGAAGCTTGGGGTTTTCGGAAACCGGGTCCGCCATGCGTTCCGCAAATACTGCGTCCCTTCGTCTTCATCCCAGGATCGCCCTTTATGACCTCGACAAATTTCCTGCTCCTCGCGGCAATGCTCCCGGTCCACTTGTCTTCGTGGATTAGGTCGTCTTAAGGCATTTGACCTATATAGGGAAGGGATCGTGAGGATGGAAGATGTGCCGGCCGATAGGCTGGGTTGGCGGCACAAGTTGCAACCGGACGGACTCCTTCACCAAAAGAACTATATTGATAAAAAGGCTGTCAGGGCTTTGCTGAACTCTCTCTGGTATCCCCTCTGCTTCATGGATTTTGAAACCACCTGCATGGTTCCAATTCCTTTGTTCGACGATATGAGACCATATCAGCAATTGCCTTTCCAGTTTTCTTTACGGTGAATAAGCCATCTCTCCACGGCTTGCGCGGTTCCACAAAAAAAATGACCGTCTCGCGCAAAAGCCGAAGACGGTCATCGGAAGGGCTGCATCACAAAAGGCGGCGGAGTGATGTGCCGCAAATTTAGAACTTGTAGTTCATACCAATCTGGAAGATGTTGGCCGTTGTCTTCCAGGTGTATCCTTCCGTGAACGGCGGGTTCAGCGGCACACCATTACCGATGGCGGACTCGCTTCCGAGGTCCATATACAGATACTCCGCCTTGACGGTCCACCGCCTCGAAACGGCGTATTCGACGCCTCCGCCTAAGGCCCAGCCCACCTTTGTAGTGCTGAGGGACGCGGGGTAGCTTACAAACCCCGGCCCAAAGTCGGTACTTGCCGAGTAGGACACATCGCCGTAGGCAAGACCGCCCGTCGCATAGATGAGCGCGTTGGGCTTCACGGTGTAGCCCAGCCTCGGTCGCAGTGTTCCGAACCAGTTGGTATTCTCATGTGTTGAAATAACACCTGGGACAGAAACGCCGCCGCCCAAAATGACGGGTGAGACGCTCTGGGACCCGCTCATTCCAGACCCCGAAAAGTCGGCCTCGATTCCAACGACGAAGCATCCCATTTGATAGTTGTAGCCGGCCTGTACGCCACCGACGACTCCGCCCGGATGGGGACTCAGTGTCGACGGCGCCTGGTCACCGGGGATCCCGGGTGGCAGCGGGTCAACGTTCGTATCCGCATTGCCCCGGCCGTAGCCGAGGTGGACACCGGCGTAAGGCCCGGTCCAATTAAAGGACGGTGCGCTCTCCGCCGCCGGAGCGGTTTGACTGGAGACCAGCACGCAGGCCAGTGACAAAAGACACATCAAGCGCGACAATTTCATGGCTTTCATCTTTTTTTCCATTGAACTAAATTGAGCTCGAATCTATTTGCCCAAATGGCTTCTTTACCCCATGGCCCATGATTCGGAAGGGCTACATCACAAAAGGCGGCCGACCCTGCCTCCGTTCTATCGATCCGGTTAAGATCGTTTTTTTTCCCAGCCCTTTTTTCGAGTTCTGGAATTTTATTTTTAAAGTCCTCACACCACTCTTTAAAGTGAAAATCTTCTTGTCGGCTTCTGACATTTCCAGATCGATACTATCATAAGTAAGCCCTAAACTGTTATACGCGGGGCGGAAACTGCACCTGCAGCGCGCTGATCATTGCCGGACTGAGCTGCTTAAACAGTTCCGCGTTGTACGACGCACAGTACGGAACTCCACGCAGCGACGACCAAAGGATAGTCGGATCTGTAAGGCCGTTCTGCGCTCGACTTGGGTCCATGGTCTCGACCGGAACATTTTTGTTATTGATATGCACCGTCGCAACATTCTGGGTATTCGGTCTCATATCGTTTTGCGTTATCTGTTGCGCCGCGATTGAATAAGAACGCGATGTTGCGGCCGGGGTTCCTTCGGCGACTGCAGGATCGACGTTGATCGTAACGATTGAAATGGTATAATCGCTGTTGAGGTAGATCTCGAAGGTGCGGAACTGTTGGGGGAAATCCCTTAGTGCTGAAGATTCGACCTGCCAGAACCCGTTTTCCGGAGTACCGCCGGCAGGTGGCAGAAATGCTTTAACGGTATTGCAATGACGATGTCCGGCGATCCACATGAGAAGATTCGGCGTGTTCTGAAGCACCGCAACCAGGTCTGTTAAGGAGACGGCATTCTGTTCTGTCGCATTCGGGTCCTTGTCAGACTCCCACCATTCCATGCAGGAGCCAATGGCTGCAACGGCGATCGGTATGTGCGCGGCGATGATCATAAGCTGATTGGCAGCCTGACCGGCAGCGAGTTCGGCCTGAAGCCAGCTCCACCGCATCGCGTCGAGAAACGCGTGTCCGTGAATATCGTGAGAGCCGTCGGTTTCCGACTGGGTATCGTCAAGCACGATGATCTTGAGCGGTATATTCGACTTCGGCAGGAAACTATAACAGGCAAAGCCACTCCCGAGGGAGGAATCCACCAAGTTGAAACCGTGACCGACCGGAGTTGAGGTTGTAGTGAAAAACTCTTGTACCCATTCTTCACGCAGGAGCGGGCGACGATCGGGATCGGCGGCAACCGTAGGGGGAGAACCTATGGATGCGACGGTTCCGGCGTCTATGATATTGCCGGTAGGGGTTAAGCCGTTGAGTACGCCCATGTAGTAAGTGTGTTGATTTATGCTGGCTGTCGTGTCATGTNNAATTGAACCTAGCCAGAAATGATCGTGGTTGCCGAGAACTTGATACCAGGGGATCGAGCGATTGAGCCCGGCGGCCTGGTAGGGTTTCTGGTAGTCGATGGTGGCGGCTCCGAGGTGGGCGCCGGAGCTGGGAGTGATGACTTTGCCGTCAATGACGTCGATATACCACCTCGTCTCGTTGTATTGGCCGCTGTTGGCCGCATCGCCCAGAGAGATGCCGAAATCGAATGGAGTTTGCGCGTGCAGAGCGTTTACCGTCTGTATAGCGGCGTCAAGGACCTGAGTCGTGTTTAACATGACCGGCGAGTAGAGCGATGTCATAGGCCCTCCATGTTTGGAATCTACCTGCTGGTCATAGATCAGTTGATTCGGAGCTTCCTTATCGGTGATATGGATGTCGGTTATGGCAAAAAAATTCACTAATTGTTCACGTCTCACGGGACGTGGGTTGCTGTATCCGTTCGGCATAAGATCGAGCCGCTGGACGATCGGAAGACCCTCACTAACTAACTTATAGTTGCCGTAGCCGTAGGCGCCGTACTGTGACACGAGCGGAAGCTGGGTCGGAGAGAGCCCTTTAACCGGGTATCGAAAGCACAGCACCTGCTTAACAGTCGTGACGACAGGGAAATGAATCGGATATCCGGCGACCCCACACCCACCCACACGGCTTCCGTCGCTCCCGTATACGGTATTCATCGTGCCCATGAAAATGCCGCCTGCAACTGCTTCAACCGTGTATAGTAAGAAATTTCGGCGGGTTATACCGTGGACTATTTTAAAGTCTTCGTCATTGCGGACTATTTTCGAATCTTCGCTCGTGGGAATCTTGTTGCTCTTTTCTGAATCTATGTCAGGCATCGAGATCCTCCGGTGATCGATCATGTGTTCCTTATTGATGGTTCCTCTTTACCCGGAATAATGCATCAACTTCTGCGCTCCGCATCCAAACTGCATGTTGGGATCGGATTTTTGCCCGAAAAAACTTCAGTTGCGCGCCTGCATCTCCCAATTTCTAACCAGCAATTTATCATACAGTTCCCCGTATCATTTACAGGTAGTGTACTTTCCTGCTGGCTTACCCGAAACATAGTGGTTGTACGCAGATACCCAATCGGTCCTAATCTGAAATACTGCACAAGCCACCAAGAAAAAACTCAACAATGACACCTGCAGAAAGCCGTGCCTGGAACCACGTCGGTCACCCCTTTCTCCCACTTATAGACAATAGTCCTTTTCTTCATATGCGAGCGAATTTTCCCGTCTTCAAGGGATAGTACAAATAATATGCCAGTGAATGCAACTGAAGGAAACGAATGTTTGATCCAGTTCCGCAAGGGCTTCTGGAGTGGCGAAGGAGGTAATGGCGAAAAGGCCATGGAAACTGTGCCCTAATAGTATGGAAGATTTGCCATACGGTGGTATTTATTTTTCGCTGACGTTTCATGCAGTCTCAACCNNACCCAAAATCTAACTCGGTACGATTTTTGCGAACCTTAAAAAAATAATACAAATCTGGAGTTCAATGGATGCTCCCCGCCTGTGTTTTTCCTATCATCATTATGTCGGGGGCCAAAGTAGAATATGAGAAGCTGGAAGAATATGTCGCGAAAAAGGCCATACCGGTAATGGGCCGGCCTCAAAACGATGTATCCACAAAGATAAAGTAGCCCTTTTCCGGATTCGACTTTGTACGAAAGGAGCGCCCGAACAAAACATTGCTCTCGTTATGGTCACAACAGCAAACCGATCCCGGCGCGCGTTCCGATCGGGCTGCCGAAGGTTCGAAAAACCTCGCCGTTGTGAATCCTGCTGTGAACTATTTGCCTTTATCTAAAACACGGAAACGGATTCAAAATGAAAAGACTCTTCCTGGGCTTGGCTCTATTCGTAGGTGTAGTGACTCTGATGACAGTCGGCAATACCGCCGGCATGGCAGGGGTAGTCGCCAAAAGATTCGATTCCATTCCATCAGGCTTCTCTTTCGAAGAAATAGCCGTCAAGTTCCTTGAAGGGGCTGCGGTTGAAACTCCCGAGAAGCTCCTGCCTGCCGACTTGCAGGCAGAGGTGGAGAAGATATCGCCTCTATTCAGTATCAAGAAAGACAACCTGAAAAGCCTGAAGTCGCAAGGCGAGTACCTTTCCGGGAAAAAGCTTCCCAACCTGAGCCTGTGGTACAAGATCAAGTTGAAACCGGGTACGGACCCCATCGAATTTATGAACAGTCTCCTGCAAGCAGGCATTGTCGATCACGCCGAGCCGACTCCCCTGCCGGCGCCCCTGCCTGCAACAACTCCGGACTTCACAAGCCAGCAAGGCTATCTGGACCCGGCTACCGACGGAATTGACGCCGAATATGCGTGGACGTTTCCAGGCGGGGACGGTTCACCGGTGAAAATCTATGACGTGGAGTATAGCTGGGACCAGAAGCATGAAGACCTGGCCAGGGCAAGAAGTGTGGTCCCTCTTCTGAATCCCGGCGACTCCGCGGTCGATCCCTTCGAAGAGGAGGACCATCTGGAACATGGAACTGCCGTTCTTGGCGAGTTGATCGCCACCAACGATTCCAAGGGCGTCACCGGGATTGCCTACGGCGCGCAAATCGGCCTGGCGCCGGCAAATACTGCCAAATTGGAGTATAATGTGGCCAACGCTATTCTTCTGGCGGTTGCTAACGCGAAACGCGGCGACGTCATTCTAATCGAACAGCAAACGTGCGTATGCCAGCAGCTTTGCCCCCCCAAGAGCCAGAAAGGCTATGGGCCCTCCGAGTGGTTTACTCCCGTTTTCGAGGCAATTCAGACGGCAACCGGCAACGGAATAACAGTGGTTGAAGCGGCGGGAAACGGCGCCGTGGACCTGGATCAGCCTTCTTGCGGCAACTACTTCAACCCCAACGTGCAGGACTCCGGTGCTATAATCGTGGGAGCAGGAGCGCCTTCTGGCGAGTTGGATCTATACCCGGAAGTGTTCACCTCTTACGGCAGCCGGGTGAATGTCCAGGGTTGGGGCAGCAAAGTGGTAACCACCGGTTATGGCGACTTGTATAAAAATCCGGACGACCCGACCAACATTGATTTCTGGTACACAAATACTTTCGGCGGCACATCGGGGGCCTCTCCGATCGTGACGGGCGCCGTCGCCGACCTGCAGGGGATTGCTGTCTCTTCAGGCACAATGCTCACCCCGGGGCAGATTCGCAGCATATTAATCGAAACCGGAAGCCCCCAGCAGGGAGATACGGCGCGGCAGCACATCGGTCCACGCCCCAGTCTGTATCTGGCGATCAATCAGCTTACAGCCGGTTCCATCTCGGGGACGGTCACGGACAGCAGCGGCTCGCCTATAGCGGGAATAAACATGGCGCTTAGCGGAGTTAAATCGACCGCAACCGTGACCGGCTTCGATGGCGCCTACTATTTTTCAGGACTTGCAAACGGCAGCTACACCGTTAAGCCAAGCTCCAGGGAGTGGACTTTTGCGCCTGCCTCCATAAATGTCAATGTCACGCAAGGCAAAGTTACAGGGCAGAATTTCACGGGGACCTCCGCATCGTCATACTCCTGCCAGATAGCCGCCAGGCCGGTCTCCGGCAATGCGCCCCTCCCGGTGCAATTTACCAGTAAGACCACCGGCATCTCCAGGGTCAAAAGCCGTTTCTGGAACTTCGGAGACGGACAAACCGGCGCCGGTCAAAATCCAGCGCATCTCTACCATGATCCCGGAACCTATTCGGTATCGCTTACCGTGACGGGTGACTCAGCGGGAGAACAGGTCACAGCTATAAAAAAGGGCTATATTACAGTGAATGCGGTCCCCAAGGCCGATTTTACCGCTACGCCCCTCAACGGCAAAGCTCCGCTCACGGTCCAGTTCACAGATGGGTCGACCAGGGCCTCCAGTTGGTTGTGGAACTTCGGAGACCGTAATACTAGCACGGAGCAGAACCCGGCTCATACGTACTACAAAGCCGGAGCTTATACGGTCACTCTTTCCGTTAAAGGGCCGGGCGGCGCCAATAAGGTTACCTATCCCAAATACATTAAGGTGACCAAATAAAGGCCGATCTGATGCTCTGAGGAAACGCAAAAACTCTAAGACTACCGTCTTCTTACTGTAATGCTGACATCTCCGGCCTTCTGAATATGGTTTAGCGGGAGGGGCGTTTTATCGGCACCTTGTTTTACATAAAGGGCCCCGTTTTCATAAAGGATTGATAATGTCTCTTTGAGAGACGGGGACCGGAGTAACGCGGGTCTTTTCGGGCCTATATCGAGTGAACTTCCCATCAAAATGATCCCGGACAGCTCGGGGGTCCTCACCGGGTTGGCGTCGGGCACAATCAATACGAGACTGTCAGATCTGCTACAGGGTTTAGATCTGCTAAAGGGTCGGACCAAGATACCATCGCTCCAGTTAAAGGTTTGTTCTCCAGAAATAGGTTTTTTTCGTGCTTAGAAGGCCATTTTGACCCAAGAAAACATCGCTGTAAGAAGCTTGGGGTTTTCGAAGACCGGGTTCGCCATGCGTTCCGCAAATTCTGCGTCCCTTCGTCTTCATCCCAAGTCAGCCCTTTATGACCTCGACAAATTTCCTGCTCCTCGCGGCAATGCTCCCGGTCCACTTGTCTTCCCGGACCCCGGACGTGTTCGGCCCGGACATACTATCAAGCAACCGTATCCGGTTAGCCAGGCCTGACCCCTTTTTCAGATGATGAGCAAGAGGGCGATGAGAATAATTGCTGCTTTCATCACGACAATATTTTCGGGAATCGGATTCGAGCCGAACAGTTCTCCAACCTTGTCGTGTATGGACTGAAAGAAATGATGGATGGCCAATGAATCACCTCCTTTGTTGGGACTGTTTTGGGGTGACTTTTTGAGGATTCAGTTTTTGGGACTGCGGAATGAGAGATGGGGATTTTGGATCATGTATTAATAGCGTATTCACCAGATGGTTCCGACAAAAGCTCAGCCGGAGGTCCCCCTGGTAGGATCAGAGCAGGATTCAACCCTATGCTGATTCTCCTCCTTTCGTCAACTTGATTTGGCCGACATTGAGTCCTGATTTGAAAAGATTCGTCTCACCAACCTAACCGTTTTTGATGCCCGAATTGTTCATACCCAACACGACGAGATAATTGTCGAGGCCAGAGATGGCATAGAGGATCAGGTGAGAGAGATTGTGAAGGAGTCGATGGAGGCGGCATTGGAGCGGATTGTCCCAGAGGTCCCGTTTGTGGCGGAGGTCAGAGTGGCTGAGGCTTGGAAATCGTAAGATCTCCAGACATCAAGTCAAATATGTAGCGCATATTTCAAAAGTTATGTTGAATCCAGGGCGCCCCGGACGGAAATGATTCGAAAGTCAATGCCCAAAGGCTAATCTTTGTGATGTTAATAAGTTTGCTTTGCAATAGGGGCAGGACAGCATTGAAGGGACACCGTGACGCAATCGTTTGATAATACGTGCAATGGCCGGTTTACAAGCCCACCTCAGGGCGATCCTTTCCTGACGATCGCCTGGATAGTGGGATTGTTAAGTATTTGCATAAACTTATCATTGGACATGAGCGACGCTATATCCCCTGCCTCGACGGCCTTCATTACTGCAGGATCTTGCATAACTCGCATTACGTCGGCGTCTTGACTCAGAGATGAGATCTTATCCATAATACTCCGGTCACCCTCCATGGCCTCGGCCAGGGTCTTTATCTGTGTCGCCACATCCAACGTTGGAGAAGAAGTGCTTACACTTTGTCCAGCCGTGTCGCCAGACCCAAACCTTATGCTCCTGATCCGCGATTTTTCGATACCGATCGTTCCGAGCGTTTGAGACTTCACTGTATAGACATCACCCTGAAGAGAAATAATTTCGGCGCGAATGACGCTTCCATCGCGCAGTTCGATTTCAGCGGGTTCTGCGGCAAGGCCCTCCCCAGCCATCAAAATCAGCAGGAATACAACAGCTATAGCTACTCTCATCTCTGTTCCTTATTTTTCCAATGTTTCTGACCAAGGCTAAGCTGTGGGTCGCCCCTGACTGTTCCATGCCATGCAACCCGCTTTAATCTATATTATAATCACCCAATTACTGAATTGAAGAAGGCGCCCGGCGACGAAATTAACTGTCCTACCAGCTTTGCGCGCCGGCGGACAGCGTATCTTATTCGCCTGACGCCCTCAACTTGGGCAGGCGGGAAGCTGGCTATAAACTCCAGGGATGGAGGTGCTCCTGAAACCGAACAAACAGGCGCCACAGAGATATTTCTTGCACGTTCGATTTGGAAATCGTATAGTTTTGCGTGCTTCAGCGGCGCAGGGGAAGTTTTTCGGGCAAAAATCCATTTCCAACAAGCAGTTTGGATGCATAGTGCAGAGGTTGATGCATTATTCCGGTTAAAAGGAGGAAAAGCTATGAGGAGGTCGATTGCGATTCTTACAGTTACTTTATTTTCAATAGGTGTAATGGCGCTTTTCATTGCATGTTTTTACGAAACTGCAAATGCTATCGAGCAGAATAGCGAGTTTGTAAATACCAAACTCTCTAAGGAAGACTGCAAGGCGGAGGCCAGACACCTCATGCACAAGGGAGAATTCATCGATATCAACTCTTCCGGTACTTACACGGTGATAGGAACTAAGGGTCCTTATGTAGCATTTATAAGAGCAATGCCGGAGACACAGAAGGCAGTCATTGTGATCACAGGCCCAGATCATGAAGTGTGTAACCGATTGCTTCGTTACTTCGTAAACGGAGCCTGGTAACCTCACAGGGGACTTTTGCCAAGACTCAGAAGGACATGCTGAATAACTACTGCAACGATTATCAAAAGCCGCATTCAGAGCTGAATTGGACTTGTCAAAGAAATCTATCCGACGGCGCCATAAGTACGGCTTTAGGCTCTATTAGCTTTGATTTTCAAGGCACAAAAATATAATCCGCACTATCGCACTTTGTAAACAACACTTGGTATAATGCTGTCCGCTCTCTTGTCTCATCGTCTCATTGACGTATCATTTGAGTGTTCGATTGGGAAATCGTATGGTTTTCAAGGCTTCAGGGTTGTTCCAGAAGTTTATTCCGGTGACATACCTTTGGTTAATGGTTACCTGAAAAGCCATGCTGACTCACGGCAAGTATGCTGAAATGGATTTTTCGGGAATGCTTCGCGAGATGGTAAGGGCTTTTGCGTTGGCAGGCTTAACTTACTTGCTGGATGTCTTTCTTCCTCCGATTATAACCTAAATGATGAAATACCTTGGTATCTTTTTCTCATATTCCTTAACAGTTGGTTTGGCGCGACCCCAGCTCTAGCCAAATGGAGACAGGCGCCCGTTGCTGAGGCCAGAGCTAAAAAGCTGGTCACCACAAAGAACGGCAGGCTCATTCACATTCCAGATGACGCCAGCGACCGCCCTCTATTCAATCTTCCGGTTCAAACAAACGGAGCCGACGGGTTTAAATTGGCTCTGGTCAATATTTCCGAGAAACTGGACGGCCTTGACTCCCGAATTGTCCATACCAAGCACGACGAAATAATAGTCGCAGCCAGAGCTAACCCCAGATTATTCCGGAGTCAAAAATCTGTTTTGTTACGTACAGAGAAGAGCTGTAGCAACTTCGTCAAGAAAGCTCAGATAAACGAATACTGGCAAAATGTAGCGTTATCCAATAAAAAGACTGGTGTCCGCTGATTCAGCAGCTTCCAGAAATGAAGCGACTCCGCCGATCCGAACACCATCAAGGAGTTCTTCGTGCTTCACTCCCATGAGATCCATACTCATCTGACATGCCACAATATTTACCCCGGCCTTTATTGCCGTATCGATCATAACAGGCAAGCTGTCAACATTGCTGCTTTTCATTATTTCTTTGATCATCGCTGAGCCAATTCCGGCCATGTTCATCTGAGAAAGTGCGAGTTTTTTTGCTCCCCTGGGAAGCATAAATCCGAACATCTTCTGAATCAGTGTCTTCTTTAGATTGAGCGGTGAGCTGTCTTTTTTCAGCACACTAAGCCCCCAAAAAGTTGCAAAGATTGTTACTTTGCGGCCCATCGCCGCAGCCCCATTCGCGATGATGAACGCGGCAAGAGCCTTATCAAGAGCCCCGCTGAACAAAATGATCGCTTTATCGTTAGGAAGTTGCCCCAAACCTTCACCCTTCTTTGTTAGGGGGACCGATTTCTTCACTACTCCCTGGAACAAGCGGTCTTTCTTTTCAAGGGATAATAGTTCATTGCCGGTGCTTCTGCACCATGCAGGCAGATCCAACGCAAAACCGGGGTCCGTCGCCGTAATTTTAAGCAGAGAACCTTCCGGCATCTCTTTCATTTTCTGAGCCAGTTTGATGATTGGACCGGGGCATTGCAATCCGCTGCAGTCCAAACCCGCTTCGACTTCTATGTTTGAAGGATGTATCGTACCATCTAGAGGACGTCCTATAGTTTTTTCGTCCTCTGAAATCGGAATAGCAGCACCAAATTTAAAAGATGACAGAGGCGCATGCGCAATGTGATAGAGCTTAAATCCTCCGGAAAGATTCCGGACATCCGTATAACCTTTTTGAGTCAGAACCCGCGCTGCTAGGTAGCCCCGAAATCCCACCTGACAATAAACCATGACCGGTTTGCCGTGCGGAACTTCATGCATTCTGTTACGTAATTCAATATCCGGAATGTTTACTGCCCCGGCTACATGCCCCAGGCTGAATTCCTCATTTGTGCGCACATCAAGGATAAACGCTCCCTTTTCACGCAAATCATCTATTTCTGACCAGTGTACACTACTTACGTCTTTTTTAATTACGTTCGCAGCTATGAATCCTGCCATGTTAACAGGGTCTTTTGCGGACCCGAAGGGTGGCGCGTAGGAAAGTTCCGTTTCCTCCATGTCAAACACTGTTCCGTCTTTCTGTATGAGAGCGGAGATAATGTCGATACGTTTGTCGGCGCCGTCCGCGCCGATTGCCTGCGCGCCCAGAATCTTTCCGTTTTCTTTTTCGTAAATCAGTTTTAGGGTGATTGGAGTGGATCCGGGATAATACCCCGCGTGATTATTGGGGTGTAAATAAACTTTATCATATTTTATTTTCCCTTCAGCAGCCAATGACTTTTCATTAATACCTGTGCAAGCTGCGGTAATTCCGAAAACCTTTACTACGGCTGTGCCAAGTACACCTTTGAAGCTTGAATTTCTTCCAGAGATATTATCAGCTGCGATTCTGCCTTGCCTGTTAGCAGGTCCTGCCAGAGGAAGCGCAGTATCGTCGCCGGTAATAAAATGTTTAATCTGTACTGCATCTCCTACAGCATAGATTGCATTGTCTGAAGTCCGCATATGACGGTCTACAATAATATGGCCACGAGGTCCGACTGCCAAACCTGCTTCCCTTGCAAGTTTTGAGTCGGGAGAAACCCCTATTGCCAGAATAATCATATCGGTTTCAATCTTTCTGCCGGACTTTGTTTTTACGATTTGCGTTTTGTCTGATCTGGAAAATGAATCTACGCCGTCCCGAAGCACAAGCTCAACGCCGTTCATTATGAGTTCCTGATGGATGAATTGCGCCATCTCGCGGTCGAATGGCGTCATGACCTGTTCGACCATTTCAACTATGGTTGTATTGATGCCCAGATGCCGAATGTTTTCCGCCATCTCCACACCTATAAATCCGCCACCGATTACAACCGCTTTCTTAACATGTCCATTTTGTATATAAGATTTGATGGCTGCTGAATCGGGGATTGTGCGAACAGTGAAGAGGTCAACCTGATCTGATCCGGGAATCGGAGGTTTTATGGGAGACGCACCCGGCGAAAGGACTAGAGAATCGTATTCTAAATCATATGTTCTGTAGCTAGAGTGATCGACTACTTTTATTGTTTTGTTTTTTGGATCTATTGAAAGCGCCTCGTTATTAACCTGGACACTTATATTGAAACGGTTAAAGAAAAGTTCGGGCGTCATGAGTTCAAGAGAACTCTGCTCTCGTATGAGATTACCTACAAAATAGGGAAGCCCGCAATTTGCAAATGAAACATATCCGCCTTTCTCGAGAATGGTAATCTCGGTGTGTTCATCCAGTCTTCTGAGTCTGACAGCCGTACTTGCTCCACCGGCAACGCCACCGACTATGACGATATTCTTGGGCATGAGTTATCTCCTGATATTTATTTACTAAAGTATCCTGAATAATGCATGAACTTGACCACCGACAGATGTCGAACTGGCGTAAATCATACGATATCCCAATCAAAACCCGCAAGGAAAATGCCGATAAGGCCGGTTTGGGCAATTTCAGCACACGCCACCATCCCCGCAGTCGATGGCCTTGTTTCCGCACTTGATAACGCGAAACATTTTCAGGAATTGGCTTTACCGCAGCAACTTCCGGGAGCACACCCACGGGATGAAGGAGCAGACCCGCAGCATCCGGCATCTCCGATACCGGGGACTTTGCCCTCCTGCTTAGCTCCTGAGAGGCTGGAGGACTTGGACAGCAGTTTTGTCAATTCAGAACTCCCGCATTTCCGACAGGCTACCTCCTCACTGCCGCCGTATACCAGTTTTTCAAATACATTGCCGCAGGACGTACAAAGAAACTCGAATATGGGCACTATGATCCCTCCTCTGGTTATGAGTTTTTGAGGTAAAGGTTCGCCGGCGCCGCTAAAAATTGAACAACCTGGCTTCCGCGGCTAGATCGATCAGATGTGGACCTCCGTCAAGAGCCATATTTGAGAAGAATTTTGACTCGTCAACCTGACGAGCATTAACGCATGGAATGCAGACTCCAATGGGAACTTCCTGCTCGACCAGGTAAGGCAGATAGTCATTAGGACAATCACCAGTGACGGTTTTTAACCCAAAGTCTCTGGTTTTGTTTGCCCAGGTAACCCCGCCATCGATAAAGAACAGGTTAACATTGTGCCCTTTTGTGTGCGCAATCTTGGCAAGCTGGAAACATCTGGTCGCTGCCTCGTTGTCATCCTTGCTTAAAACAAAAAGGAAATTCGCCATCCTCATCCTCCCTTCAAAGGTTTTCCTTCAGATTTCTCAATGAGCACACCCGCCGCCGGTGTGTCCTGCACAAGTAAAACTGGCATCGAACTGCGGCAAGTTGTTTTTGAGGATGAATTGGACGTTTTGTCCTACTGTGCCTTGGGTCACACGGAATACCCTTATGCCCTGAGCCTGCAGTTTCATCAAGGCCCCCACGCCTATTCCTCCCACCGCAACCGCATCAACCTGACGCGCCCCCAGAGCCTTTAAGGGTTGGCACATGCCATGAGCGTGGTGCAGGTCACTGTTATTGATTTCTTCAACGCTCTTCGACTCTGTATCGACGATAACAAAGCCTGGGGCTGACCCGAAGTGTTCATATACCTGGCTTTCCAGCCCTTGCAGTGTTTCGGTAGGAAAACAAATCTTCATATGCTTTCTCCTGTCTGTTTAAACCCGCCTCAAAGTGGACTTGTCGCTGCAGCCTTACGGCATTTGCCTTGATCAGCTCATGGAGAGAGTCACGAGTGCATAAGACGTGCGGCAATTATGTTGCTTGCCAAAAGATCTTACTGGGGCCTGTGACACGAATTTCGCCGGCATCCTTGCCCTGATTTCCCAACTCCAAGCTCACCTTCGGCGCGACATATGTT
>PLSV01000087.1 GCA_003165235.1 Syntrophobacteraceae bacterium | reverse complement strand
AGAGCGACCTGGTAAAGCTGGATATTCTGGTGAACTCGGAGCGGGTTGACGCCCTGTCTCTCATCGTGCACCGTGAACGCGCCAGAGAGTGGGGGACACAGGTCTGCGACCGCCTCAAAGAGGAAATACCGCGGCACAACTTCAAAATCGCCATCCAGGGCGCCATTGGGGGAAAAATCATCTCCCGTTCCACCATTTCGCCTTTCAGAAAAGATGTCACGGCCAAATGTTACGGAGGGGACATCTCCCGGAAGCGCAAACTTCTTGAAAAGCAGAAGAAAGGAAAGAAGAGAATGAAAATGGTGGGCTCGGTTATGATCCCCCAAAGTGCGTTTGTTTCCGTCCTGAAAGCCCGAGATGAATAGTGAATGGTGAATAGTGAATGGAAAAAAACATAAGAAGCGGGCAGCCATTTCTGTTAATCCTGTAAGTCCTGTCAAAGCTTTTCTTCCCGCCCCGTCATCCCGGCCCGGACTCTACATTCACATCCCGTTCCGCCGTTCAAGGCGCCTCTACTGCGACTTTTAATCCGTTGCTTCCAATGCTGCAATCCCCTGGTTTTCAGATTGCAACCAGGAACGTAACGAGGTACATTACCCATGATCGGCAGCATTCGGCACAAGGGGTTAGCCGACCTCTATTATGACGACTAGACCAAAGGGGTCAGCCAATCCCTTGTAAAGCGGTTGCGCTACATTCTTGCTTTGCTTGCTACCGCCTATACCGCTGAAGATATGAATGTTCCCGGCCTCAAGTTTCACCGGCTCAGGGGAGACATGACCGGGTCTTATGCGGTGTCTGTTTCAGGCAATTGGCGAGTGATTTTCCGCTTCGAGGGTGATCAAGCGACCGATGTTGATTTAATTGATTACCATTAGGAGTAACACATTATGATTATGAAGAACCCCCCGCACCCGGGCGAGATTATTCGGGAACTGTGCATCAAGCCCCTTGGCTTGACCGTGACGCAGGCCGCCGAGGGTCTTGGCGTGACACGCAAGACCCTTTCTTTGCTGTTAAACGGCCACGCGGGTATTTCTCCGGAAATGGCGGTCAGGTTATCACAGGCTTTTGGGCGGAGTCCCGAGAGCTGGTTGCAGCTTCAGGCGCAGTACGATCTTGCCCAGGTCAGAAAATCGGCCAAAGTCATCAAAATCAAACCTTTTCTTGCTGCTCCCGGCCCACACGTTTAAAATGAATAGTGAATAGTGAATGGTGAATGGAAAAGAACAAAAAAAGCGGGCAGCCATTTCTTTTAATCCCGTTAATCCTGTAAGTCCTGTCAAAGCTTTTCTTCCCGCCCCGTCATCCCGGCCCGGACTCTACATTCACATCCCGTTCTGCCGCTCAAAGTGCCTCTACTGCGACTTTTACTCCGTTGCTTCCAGTGCCGCATTCCCGGCATGGCTGCAAGCCGTTCAACGGGAGGCAGCGCTATACAAGGAAAGATTCCACGATTTTGACTCGCTCTATCTCGGGGGCGGCACCCCTACAGTTCTTGGTGAGAGGCAACTCGCTCAAATGCTGGATTGCCTCCATAAGCATTTTACCTTTTGCCCGGGATCGGAGATGACCATAGAAGCCAATCCCGACAGCCTGTCCAGGGATAAACTGAAAGTCATCGGAAGTCTGGGCATTAACCGTATCAGTCTCGGCGTTCAATCCCTTGACGACAGGGACCTCAAATACCTGGGAAGAAGTCACGATTCGAAGCAGGCGCTCAAATCGCTCGATTTGGTCCGCTCCTGCGGGTTTGCCGATCTTGCAGCAGACCTTATCTACGGGCTGGAAACGCAGAGCATGCAAGGATGGAGAAGGACACTGGATCGAATCCTTGAATTCAGGCCCGAACATATTTCATGTTACCAACTGACCTTCGAAAGCGGCGCGCCGTTGTGGAAGATGAAGGCGGCCGGCCGGGTTCGATCCATAGGAGAAAAGCTGGAAAGCGCATTTTTCATCTGGACTTCCCGCTATCTCGACAAGCGCGGCTACCAACACTACGAAATATCCAACTTTGCTCGATGCCCCGAATTCATGAGCCGTCATAACCTGAAATACTGGGGCCATGTTCCTTACCTTGGTCTGGGGCCGTCCGCCCATTCCTTCCACGCCGGCAGCAGATGGTGGAATGTTAAATCAATCAGGAAATACTGCCGGTTGCTTGCGGAGGGAAAAGCGCCCATCGAGGCCTCGGAGGTCCTTTCCGAAGAGCAACTCGACCTTGAAACCCTCGGCCTTGGCTTAAGGACAAGCGCCGGCGTAGATCTTCATGCATTGGCAGGCAGATTGAAAATGGATGAGGCTTTGGCCGAATTGCAGAAATCAGGCTTGGTAAAAGTCACAAACGGAAGAATCCTACCCACCCGCAAGGGTTTTCTCGTCGCGGACAGTCTTCCGCTTATGCTCTACGGTTAGCTGGAATGCCCCGTTAGCACACTCGTATATTTTTTGTGCAACAATCAGGAGTCTTTATCGAGAGTAACTGTCACATCCTCATCCTGTATCCGAGCAGCAAATCAATTGGGACGGACTTTGCTGTAATTGAACTTGTACTCGGTAAGCATGTCATTTGATTTTTTGCCGGTTGGCTTAGAGGCCTCTGTTTTCTTCGTAGTCTTCTCGTTCCATCCTGGTTGCTAAATGCGCACTGATAATCAGCACCGACCTCTGTGGCTGTCCCAGCCGCTTGACGCCTGACCGAAGGGTTCGACTGCGCTACAGCGGACCACTCGGCGAAGTAATTTACCTTTACTGCTTCGTCCAACCCGAAAAAGCTCATGGGCCGCGCTGAAGGCCCATTGAATCATCAAATATCCCAATGAAAAACGCAGTCGATCTTATGTATAATGGCAGGTCAGGGAGAAAACAGCGACGACATGATGTGGAAGATTATCCTGGCAGGAATTCCCTTACTGGCGGCGATCGTAGCCGTTGCGCTCGCATACTGCTCAAGGCGCTGGCAATCCGCCACGAAAGAGATGCATGCAAGGCTGGAGGCGTCACGTCTGCCCATCGGGTCCGGGACATATAGCTCCGAAGAATTGAGCGTTTTGCCTGCGCCCGTTCAGCGCTATTTCCGCGCCGTGCTCAAGGACGGACAACCCATGATCTCCGCCGTCAGCTTGGAGCAAACCGGCGCCTTCAACATGAGCGAGACCGGCGAGCAATGGAGGCCGTTCACCTCAACCCAGCGAGGAGTCACCCGGCGGCCGGGCTTCGACTGGGAAGCCCGCATCGTGATGATGCCCGGCCTGACGGCGCGTGTGCATGACGCCTACATTGCGGGCGAAGGCATTCTTCATGCGACGCTGTTTGGACTGGCGTCGCTGGCGAATATGCGCGGTTCTCCTGAGGCGGCGCATGGTGAGTTCATGCGCTTTTTTGCCGAAGCGGTCTGGTATCCAACGGCATTGCTGCCAAGCCAGGGCGCACACTGGGACGCGGTGGACAATACCTCAGCCAGGGCGGCGCTAAAGGACGGCGAAACCTCACTGACTATGCCGTTTCGCTTCAATGAACATGGCTTCATCGAGTCCGTGCATGGCGAAGCACGCGGGCGCACGGTCGCAGGCGCTGTGATTCCAACGCCTTGGGAAGCCCGATGCCGCAATTACGAGCTGCGCAACGGCATGCGCATCCCTATTGAGGCCGAGGCTGCGTGGATTCTTCCCGAGGGGACGAAGCCATACTGGCGCGGCCGCGTCTCAAGACTCAGTTATGAGTTCGCACAATGACCAAACCCACAGATTCACTTCCATATGCAATTTGATTGCACGCAGGTTCGCCACATAACAGCGTTGCATGATCTCAGCTATTCCTGAGCCAGATGAAATCGAATCTCAAACCCGCGCGCGACCGGTAGACTTTGGTCAAGCCTGCGCTGGAGGCCAGAGACTCGATCAGCTTCGTCGAAGGAAACCCGACGAAAGGGATGATGCTGCGGCCCACGGCCGCCAACCAGGAAGGCAGCATAAAGTCGCTGTAGATCAGGTATCCTCCGGGGCGCAACACGCGAATCATTTCGGAGAAGGCCCGCTCCCAACCCGGCAGGTGATGCGTGACCATGCTGGTCGCCACAATGTCGAATTCAGCGTCATGAAACTGCAGTTTTGTCGCGTCCATCACCATGAAGCGGAGGTGCGGGCACGCCGCCCGGGCTGCTTCAATCTGTCCAGGATCGACATCGATTCCAGTTACGTCCAGGCCGCATCTTGCAGCGATTTCACAAGCCGCCGCGCCAACCCCGCATCCAACATCCAAATACCGCCGCCGGGCATTGATATCGATCCGGTCCAGCAGTCGCCGCGCGCGATGTGCGACTTGGAGCGCATGCGCCGGACTATTGACGAAATGCTTCTCGATCACAGTCATCTTCATCTCTTCTTTCTCCCGTCTGTTGAATCTGCTGGTTCCTGCGCCGTTCGAGCGAGCCGGGTTCATCACCGGGCCGCTCAGCGCAGTGCGATGGTCTGTGCGCACTCCTTTTTATTTAGCAGCTAAACTTTAACTGCAAAAAAAATCTACTCCCCTTCAGGGTAATGGGATTTCATCATCTTTCCGGTTTGGTCCAGGAGTTCGTTGAGCCAATGGAACATGTAAACAAGAAACGCCACCTGCTCATCGGAATGAAGATCGAGTTCCTCGCGGAGAGGCCTTATCGTTTCCTTATTAGTCCTCCTGCGCTTCTCGCAGGTCTTTTTCCCGGTTTCCGTCAGTTCTATAAAGACTTCCTTGTCGTTCGCGGCTTTCTTGTATCTACTGATGACTCCCTTGGTTTCGAGCTTTTTTATAATCTGTGAGACCGCGCCCTTTGTCACCCCGGAAGCCCGTGCAAGCTCCGTCATATTCATATGAGGGTTATCGCCGATCCTGTCCAGCATATGCCTCTCGGAATGGTACAGTCCAAGACCCGGTGAATGCCTGACGGGGACCTTTTCCAGTCCATTGTATTTATTCACAGCCCTTATGAAGAGATCCATGATCTCGGTGCTTGCTTTTTTCCTGTCCATGGACTTATTGTTTACTATCTAAACTATAAAGTCAAACGCATTTCCGTGCCGAGTTTGGTGAGGCAACTGGCGGGAAGCGGCCACACCACTGTCATTGTGCAAAAAAATATGCACACTCCAAAGAACGATTAGCTGTTGAAATCCGTTTTGAGCCGTGTTATTAGAGTGTTTTGTGTAATTGCTGCCATGGTGTCGGCTGCTCCATAATTTTCAGGCTGCTCTGTACTGATCCGCTCAATTCCGGGGATATATTGCAATTCCCCGCCACTCCTCCGCTCCTCTTCCGCCATACACTATCGGCTATCCTGACAAAATTATTTGCGCTTTCATTGACCTTTCGTGGCATGACGGTTAACTTCTCGTTTTACCACGCGAAGTGCGCTCCAATCTATCCCGCCCCTGGCGGGCTCAGACCTAAACGTCCGATTTCCCGCGCCCGTGCGGGAGTCCTCAGGTAAGACATGGCCATTGAACAACATCTAGTGCAAAACAAAAAAAGACTCGTCAGTCAATGGTTCGATATGCTGGCGATGAGTTATCCGCTTGAAACGGTCCGGTTGCTCAAAAAGGAGACCAACCAATTCGCCAATCCGGTTGGGCACACTTTTTTGGTTGCAATCGAGGAGATTCTCGATGAATTTTTCGGTCAAAACAGCGCGGAAGCCATGGCGCCCATGCTCGATAAGGTGCTCAGGATCAGGGCGGTCCAGGATTTTTCCCCATCGAGTTCTCTGGCCTTCATTTTCGGTTTGAAAACGATAGCCAGGGAGGTGCTCGAACAGGATTTGGCCGCAGGCGCGGTGAGCCGGGAGGAGTTGTCCGGCTTCGACCGCAAAGTGGACGTTTTGGCCCTGTGTGCGTTCGACGTCTACATGCGCTGTCGTGAAAATCTTTTCGAAGTAAGGCTGACCGAGGTAAAGAACAGGACGCACAGGCTCCTCAAGCGGGCCGAGATCATTGCCGAACCAGGAGCGGGAAGCGAGTAGCGGGAGCAGGAATGGTTCTTGCCTCCCCGGGTCTTTTGCTTCTTTGTTGCTGCTCCCTGCTTCCGAGTTTTTATAGGAGGTTGTGTAAATGGGCATCAGGTTTTCCCTAGCTGCAGTCGTTGCGCTCGTTTTGGTTTCTTTCTTGGGGGGCAGGGCGGCCGGATTAAATCACTTCTTCGGCGTAACCTTGCCGTACATAGCTATCCTGGCTTTTCTGGGCGGCGTCGTTTTCAGGACCCTGAGGTGGGCGCGGTCGCCTGTTCCCTTCCGGATTCCGACGACGGCCGGCCAGCAGAAGTCCCTGTCCTGGATACCCTACAGCAGGTTCGACAATCCAGTCACCAAAGCGCAGACCGTGGGCAGGATGATCCTGGAAGTGCTTCTTTTCCGCTCGCTTTTCAGGAACACCAAATTCGAGATGCAAAAAGGAGCCAAATTCTACTACCAGTGGGAAAAATGGCTCTGGCTGGCAGGGCTTGCCTTCCACTACTCCTTCCTGGTCATCCTGATAAGGCATCTGCGATTTTTCACAGAACCGACGCTCTTTTTCGTCCATGACATTGAAAGACTTGACGGCTTTTGGCAGGTGGGACTTCCTGGCATCTACATGACCGATCTGATTTTCATGTTGGCGGTCACCTACCTGCTGATCAGACGGCTCATCATTCCGCAGGTGCGCTACATATCGCTTCCGCAGGATTTTTTCCCGCTTCTTCTGATCATCGCAATCGGAACAACCGGCATTCTTACCCGTTATTTCACCAAGGTTGACCTGATAAAGGTCAAGCAGCTCGTCATGGGGCTTATTTCCTTTAAGCCCGTCGTTCCGGAAGGGATCGGGGTCGTTTTCTACATCCATCTTTTCCTGGTAAGCGTGTTGTTTGCCTACTTTCCTTTCAGCAAGCTGATGCACGCCGGCGGCGTCCTGCTCAGCCCGACGCGCAATGTTCCAAACGACAGCCGCATCAGGCGTCACATAAATCCCTGGGACTACCCGGTGAAAGTCCACACTTACGCGCAGTACGAAGACCATTTCAGGGAGAAGATGATCGAGGCCGGACTGCCCGTGGACAAAGAATTGGACGAAGCTGCGGTTACGGGCAAAGATTGATGAAGTTGGCGGCGGCGGCGCGGCCGGATCTCGACAGCCTGCCCACCCACACGGGAGGCGGGCGGCCGGAAGGCTCCGGCATCTCGCCACCCCGATAACCCTACCAAGGAGTTATTTGAGCAATGGCTAAGGTCCCCAAACCAAACGAACTCGCAGTAGAGCATGGGTTTCCCAAAACTGGATGGATGGATGCGCCGGTGGTTTTCAGGCCCGGGAACTTCAGCTATCCGGGCAAGGCGAAAAACCTGCAGGCCCTTGGACTTCCAAACCCCAGGGAATGGTCTCCGCTCGATGAAGACTGGAAACTGCCCTCCAACTGGAAACAGATAATCATGGAAGGGATCCGGGAACGCATTGAAAAATACCGCTCGCTCAAGATTTTCATGGACATATGCGTGCGTTGCGGCGCCTGCGCCGACAAGTGCCATTTCTATTTGGGTTCGGGCGACCCGAAGAACATGCCCGTACTAAGGGCCGAACTGCTGAGGTCGGTATATCGCAAGGATTTCTCTCTTGCCGGCAGGCTGATGGGCAAAATGGTGGGCGCGCGCGAACTTACCGAGGAGGTGGTGAAAGAATGGTTCATGTACTTTTTCCAGTGCACGGAATGCCGCCGCTGCTCGCTTTTCTGTCCCTTCGGGATCGATACGGCGGAGTTCACCATGATGGGCCGTGAACTTTTGAACCTGGTAGGCCTGAATATCGACTGGGTCGTCGGCCCCGTGGCCAATTGCTACAACAACGGAAACCACCTCGGGATTCAGCCCCACGCATTCAAGGACATGATCGAGTTTTTCGTAGATGAAATCGAGGCTGTGAACGGGATCAGGTGCGAGCCGACTTTCAACCGCAAGGGGGCCGAGGTCCTGTTTATCACTCCTTCGGGCGACGTTTTCGCAGACCCCGGCACCTATACTCTGATGGGCTACCTGATGCTCTTCCATGAGATCGGGCTTGATTACACGTGGAGCACCTACGCCTCGGAGGGCGGAAACTTCGGCATGTTCACCTCCCACGAGATGATGAAACGCCTGAACGCCAAGATGTACGCGGAGGCCAAAAGGCTTGGGGTAAAATACATCATCGGCGGCGAGTGCGGCCACATGTGGCGCGTTATAAACCAGTACATGGACACGATGAACGGCCCCGCTGACTTTCTCGAGGCGCCGGTGTCCCCCATTACGGGCACAAGGTTCGACAACGCCGAGTCTACCAAGATGATACACATCGTCGAGTTTACCGCCGACCTGATCAAGAACGGCAAGCTCAAGCTCGACCCGAGCCGAAACGGCAACCTGGTCATGACTTACCATGATTCCTGCAACCCGGCGCGCGGCATGGGCTTTTTCGAAGAGCCGCGCTACGTGATCAAAAGCGTGTGCAATAATTTCCATGAGATGCCGCCCGAGACCATCCGGGAGCAGACTTACTGCTGCGGGTCGGGGTCGGGCTTGAACAACGACGAGTTCATGGAAATGAGAATGCGGGGCGGGTTGCCCAGGGCTAACGCGGTGCGTTACGTACATGATAAGTTCGGCGTAAACGCGCTTTCGTGCATTTGCGCCATCGACCGCGCGGTGCTTACTTCGCTGATGGATTACTGGGTCCCCGGTGTGACAGTCTATGGCGCTCACGAACTGGTAGGCAACGCCCTCGTGATGGAAGGCGAAACCCAGAGGACAACCGACCTGCGCGGCGAGCCTCTGCCCGGAATGGAGGAGGATAGCGAGAATGAAGCTGTATGATGGGAAATATATCCTTGTCGGCCTGGTCATTTTCATCGTGCTGGCAACCTTCCCGGTATGGTTCAACCATGGTAAGGCCGCTCCGCCGCCCGATCCCAAGTTGGATACCCCGGTCATAAGCCAGATGCTCAACAAGCAGTGCGTTTTGCCCAAAGAAGCTATGATCACGGGACATATGCAGCTTTTGAACGACTGGAGGACCCAGGTAGTCCGAAACGGCAAGAGAATGTATGTGGCAAGCGACGGCAAGACCTATGAAATGAGTCTCCAGAACGAGTGCATGAAGTGTCACTCCAATAAGTCTCAATTCTGCGACCAGTGCCATAACTACGCCGGGCTGCAAAAGGGCGCCGACCCTTACTGCTGGGATTGCCACATTCCTCCAAAGGAGAACAAGTGATGGAAACTGGCAGAAGGAATTTTCTGAAAATAGGCGGCGTTTGTGCGCTTGCGGTTGGGTCTTTGCGGGTAGCCAACGCGTTGGGCAAAACGGAGGCCCCCCCTAAATTCATGGCGAACCTCCAGGCGCTTACCGCCAAAAGATGGGCCATGGTGATCGATCTGAAAGCCTGTTGGGAGCGGGGGAAGCCTGGGTGCAGGGAGTGTGAGCTGGCTTGCCATGCAATCCACAATGTTCCCGACATTGGAAACCCGCAGTGGGAGATCAAATGGATCTGGACCGAGCCTTATAAGGACGTTTTTGCGGGCATGGCCAACCCCTATATGCCCGGGGACGTCGCTCAAAAGCCTGTCATGGTGCTTTGCAATCACTGTGCGGAGGCCCCCTGTGTCCGTGTTTGCCCCACTCAGGCCACATTCAAAAGGGCCGACGGCATCACAATGATGGACTATCACCGGTGCATAGGGTGCAGGTTCTGTATGGCGGCTTGCCCCTACGGGGCGAGAAGCTTCAATTTCTGGGAGCCCAGGGAATACATCAAAACAGAGCTAAATCCCAAGTTCCCCACCAGGGACGCCGGTGTGGTGGAGAAATGCAGTTTCTGTGAGGAGCGGCTTGCAGCGGGCGAGAGACCGGCCTGCGTCGAGGCTTGCAACAAGGACGCCAAGGCTATGTATTTCGGAGACCTCGAGGACCCCAATTCCGAGGTGCGCAAGGTCCTCGCCGCGCGCTATTCGATCAGACGCAGGCCGGAGCTCGGGACAGGTCCCGGCGTTTTCTATTTAATTTGAGGGGTGAGTTATGCTTGAAAGAGCAATGACCGGAAGTCCAAGATATTACAGATTACTGGGGGTGCTGGCCGTTTTCATGGGCCTGGGGTTTGCCTCCTATCTCCTGGTGCTCCAAAAGGGCCACGGGGTTACGGGTCTGAGCAGGGACGTCTCCTGGGGACTCTATATCGCCCAGTTCACTTTCATGATAGGCATCGCAGCCTCTGCCGTTATGGTGGTCATGCCCTATTACCTGCACAACGTGAAGGACTTCGGCAGAATCGCCGTTTTCGGGGAATTTCTGGCCGTAGCAGCCGTCGGCATATGCCCTCTTTTCATCATCGTGGACCTTGGTAAACCGATGCGCGCCTTCAATCTGGTGCTCCATCCCACTCTGAACTCGGTCCTGTTCTGGAGTTTTGTCGTGCAAACCGGCTACCTCCTGCTCAATATCCTCATCGGATGGAATGTTCTCGAGGCCGAGCGAAAAGGGACCAGCTATCCGAACTGGGTCAAGCCGCTCATATATATTTCCATTCCATGGGCGTTCGGCATCCACACGGTTACGGCTTTTGTCTACGCCGGTTTGCCGGGGCACGACTACTGGCTGACGGCTATCCTGGCGGCCCGCTTCCTCGCCTCGGCGTTCTGCTCCGGACCCTCGCTGCTCATCTTGCTCTGCTTCATAGTCAAGAAATACACCAAGTTCGATCCGGGAAGGCAAGCCATCACGAAGCTGACCAACATCGTCACCTACGCGATGTTCATCAGCGTCTTCTTCGTAGGCCTTGAATTCTTTACGGCTTTCTACAGCGCAATACCGGGAATGACGGAACCTCTCAAGTATTTGTTCGTGGGCCTTGAAGGACACCACAGGCTCGTGCCGTTCATGTGGCTTTTTGTAATACTGGCGGTCGCCGCGCTCGTCCTTCTCACCGTTCCGAAGTTAAGAAACAACGATCGGTACCTGGCGATCGGCTGCGCATGCGTCTTCTTTTCGATGTGGCTCGAAAAGGGCGTGGGACTCACCCTCGCGGGTTTTGTCCCCAACCCGTTCAACCAGATCGTCGAGTACGCCCCGACCATTCCTGAGGTTATGATTGCTCTGGGCCTTTACGCCACGGGCGCCTTTATCCTCGCGGTGCTCTTCAAAATTGCCGTTTCGGTCAAAGAAGAGGTCGCGGCCTAGGAGCGGGCGTTATACGGGCGAACAGAAGACCCCGGAGGCCCGCCGTCCCCCAAGGCTGCGGCATTTGATCCGGGATAAGTCCTCGAGCCGGCTGGATGAGTAGATCATGGAAAACCCGCGCCACCCGCGCGGGTTTTCCCGTTTGCGCGCCCGGCGCGGCCCTGTGCCGCCGGGCCGTCGATCCCGCTGGTGGAATTAACCCGTTTGGGGGATTAATCTTTCACTCCTCAATCCGCTTCAACTCTTCGGTTCGTTTAAAAAAATTTTCTTTAATTTTTCTAAGATCATGCCGATTAATCTAACATCTGAATATGTTTCACCGTCCGGATCAGGGCCTGTCCAAGCCTGCCCGGGCACAAAAACCGCCAGGCAGGTAGACGCCTGTGCATGGAGGAACTCATGCGGTTTGGCGAGGCAGCAGAAAAGATGGCAGTCAGTCAGCTCGATGGCGAAGCTAAAAAACTAGGGCCGGCCATCGATGCAGACGTCCCAGCGCCCATAAGAATTCCTTTCAGGGTAGACGATGCAATAATGGTGCGGTCCGTCACCAACCCGGCGCACATAGCTAAATCAAGGATTATCGGCGCGATGCACGGCAAATTCATCCTAATCATGGAGCCGATTGCAAAGATAAGCGACAGGCTTTCGGCTGTTCTCGATCAGGACATCTTGTGTTCCTATTTTAACGAAGGCACTCTGCATACATTCTACAGCAGATACCGGAAGTACCTGCTGGATGATGTCGTTTGCATAGACTATCCCCAAAAAGTGGAAGTCCGTCAGATCAGGAAGCATCGCAGGATCAGGGTCAATATCGAAACACAATGCTCTGCTTGCGGTACTGTAGACTTGTTCTTCGCAGAGATGGCCGACATTAGCAAGGGCGGGTGCCTCCTGATCCTGAATCAACACGCCCGCGTTACAAAAGGAACCCGCCTCTCCCTGACTTTCAATCTTCCAAACGAGGCGCTCGTGAGCGGACTTCAAACGGTGGTTGCAAGGATCACCCGCATCCAAAACAGTAAAGCAATCGAAGCCGGGGTAGCATTTACCGGCCCGGAGAGCGAGATTTCAAAGATTTCAAATTTCTGCGAATTTTGCTTGTACTTCGACATCGAAGAATCCCGCGCACAAACTTGAACCACGGATTATCGGTGGTTCAAGCGTCCAACCGTGGTTAATTTTCATTTATAAGGGATAGTTTATTTTGAAGTTCGCGGGAGAACTGCGAGTCTGAACTCAACGTTAACAAGAGGGTTTTTCGAAATGCATGGCAAGGTAAAATGGTTCAGTGATCAGAAGGGCTACGGATTTATCGCGGATGATTCCGGGAAAGAATATTTTGTTCACCACAGCGCCATAGAAGGCCAGGGCTTCAAGAGTTTGCTGGAAGGCGAGAGTGTGAACTTCGAGGTCGAACAGGGGACCAAGGGACCGCAAGCGGTTCGCGTACAGAAGGCGGCCGACTGAAAAATCGCCTAGGTGAATGGGTGAATCTGCGAGTCTGTCTCACCCTTTCACCTATTGCACACTCGGCGGATTTTGTTTGATCTAATGCAAAAAATCGTTCTTGACTGTAACCACGCCATGGTTTATCTATCCGCTTGGTTGCAGCATTATGCCTGATTGAGATCCATCGGGTTTCTAGCGCTGCAAACATAAAAATCTTTTTACAGGGTCTTACCCAGACCCCAAAGGGATTTTTTACGGCCCGCCAAAAGCGGGCCTTCTTTTTGTGGAGCGTACGTGAAAAAGGTCCTGACCGTAATTCAGCTCGCCATTATTGCCGGCATCACTGTTTATGGCACGATATGCCTTTATCGGGGCGACTTTGAAGGGGCCTACATGACCTTCCCTTTTCTGCTTTTCTATTACGTCTGGTTCGTGGCGAGGAAACGCCGGCAAGATCAGAAAAAAAACCGACGACCGGTGAACCACTGAGTCTAGGTGGCGCCAAGGTTAATGCAGCTATGCGAATCGGCAGGACTGTTAAACTAATCGTTATCTGCGCGGTCTTGGCCTTTGCAGTTTCACGCTGCGTCGGGCCTCTTTTTCGCAAAAGGGTCCATCCACCGCGTCTCCCGAAGACATCACTTTCACAAGGGACCTGCGCCCTAACCCAACTTCCGCAGTTAGGA
>PLSV01000128.1 GCA_003165235.1 Syntrophobacteraceae bacterium | reverse complement strand
TCAATCATCACAACGATTTCATGGTGTGCTTATCGGACAAGAGTTCCAATAATAATGGTTGGTTATGGCGAACTGTCATTCCACAGCTATCCAATATCTTCATCATTTCATCTTCAGGATCGCGGCCAACGTGTGGAATGAGTGTGGAATGACCGACAGTAATCGGACCGTCAAGCACACCATGGAGAAGGCGCTGCTTACCTGAAAAAGACAAGTCCATGATTTTGTGTGTCACTGCTTTGAAGGCATCAGCTTCGGAAACGAACTTGGCAAACTCTGCTTTATCGGATTTCCGTTGCCGAAGTTCATCGAGTTTTTGCCGGGTATCTTCCATTTTCCGGTGTAATGCGTGTATTTCAGTCAGGTAGCCGTGGCGCTTTTGGGAATAAGCCGCTAAATCCAAGTCTTCGTGCTCAAGTAGGCTGTCCAGGTTCCTCAACACCATTTCTTTCCGCTTCAGGCTGGCTTGGAGATTGCTCAGCTTCCGCTCCACGTCCGTTATTTTGCCGTCCCACCTGTGCTTTCCATCGAGCAGAGGCTTGTAGTGCCGGTCGGGGTCAAGGCCGAGTTGCCGCATTAATTCAACATAGAAAAGCTGCCATTCCAGCAGTTCGGCGGCTATTATGGGCAGAGCGCATTTCTCATGGCCCTTTATGGATAACAACTTGGGACTTGCCTTGTGCCAGTAGCAGGCGTAATTCCGGGAACGTGTACCGTCTACGCGGCGGGTTCCATAATCGGACCGCATTTTCGCCCCACATATTCCACAAACGCACAAGTCGTGGAGCAAGAATTCCTGCGAAGCTTTTGATAACCTGCCGCTACGGTCATTGGCGCTGGTAAGGCGTTCTTGCAATCTTTCCCATCTATCACGCGTTATAAGCGGTGGAGCTTCGAATACAATGTGTTCGCTTTCCGAGCGACGGGCGATAATCCTGCCTTTTGCGTCAGTTATAAATCTGTTCACCGTGATTTCGCCAAGGTAGTCAGTGCATTTGAGGATTTTGGAGATTGTGCCACTGGACCATTTAGATGAACCATTGCTCCGGGTCTGCACGCCTTCGGCATTGAGGTCGAGACTGATGTCGTTCAATGAGCGGCTCAAGTCCAGGTATTCTTTCACAACCCGTGAATAGACTTCGCCCTGTTCCGGCACAATTTCAATCCGCTTTTCCTTACTGTTCCATTCATACCCATAAGGCGGCTTCCCACAGAAAATCCGCCTATCTCGCCAGCGAGCAAGCCGGTTCTCTTTCATTCTGGAGCCAATCATTTCCATTTCCAGTTCGGCTATGGCGGCAAGGATGGTAAGCATGAACTGACCGTAAGGTCCGCTTCCGTCAATGCCTTCCTTGATGCTGATGAACGTGACCGAGCAATCTTTCAAGGTCTGGATATTGTTCAAAAGGTCCCGTGCTGAACGACCGAACCTGGAAAGATCGCGGACAATAACAGCATCGATTTCTCCCGCTTTAACTGCCGAAAGTAGGGACTGTAAGGCTGGCCGGTCATCCTTCGCACCGGATATGCCAGCGTCTTCATACTCTCTGACCAGTTCCCAGCCCCTTGATGCGCAGTAATCCTGGATTAATGACCGCTGTGTACATAACGATTCCCCGTCGATCTGTCCGTTAGTGCTTACACGAAGGTATGAAGCCGCTTTGGTCATACATCACCTCCGGATACCTGTTTCTCGGTGACTGGTTCTGTATCTGCCTTTCCAGTTCCGGCATGGTTTGGATTTTCAATCACAGTGAGCGCGGGCTTTATCTTGTCCTCGAATATCAACTTCCCATCAGGCAGCTTGACCACTTTCCTATCCTTAATTGGCGTGTATCGTGGATTTTGCACATCGGAAGCAAAGGTTGCTACGGTTTCACGGTTCAGGTTTGAGAACTGCTTCATGATTGCGTCTACCAGTTCCTTGTGCGTGGTGCCCCGTTCAAGGAGTCTGATCGCCATATCGAGATAAATACGCCGGGTTTTTCGCTTCGGCGGTGTTGGTGAGCTTGCGGCCTTTGAAGTTACCGGTTGAGAATGAACAACGGAAAGAACGGAGGGTGGAATGGAGTTTTCTTCAAGGTCTATGCTGCCAGGGGCTGAGTTTATCTCGAAAGGAAGTCCAGCTTGCTCGAATAAGTTGCGAGCCCAGGCGGTGACATCTTCGTGGAGGCGTTGTTTGGCGTGCAAAATGTTCCCGACTGCCACAAGAACGTTTTCGACTGTCATATTGTCGGTGATGCTGTCGATGCGGGGTTCTACGTCAAAGAGGAAGAAGAGCTGGGATGCAAGGATTTTAGGNNGGGCTATCGTTTGTTTTCAGCAACGATACAATCGCTCGCTGACGTAAGCGGTTCCGCACATGGCCTCTCTGTGACCGACCCTCTCATTATCCCCAAAGACCCCGGATTTGTTTCTGGATGTCCTGCGCGGTAACGTCGGCATAAATTTGCGTTGTCTCGACGGAAGAATGGCCGAGCTGTTTTTGCAGTCCCCTCAGGTCCTTTTCTTGCCGGTAATACTCTACAGCGTAAGAGTGGCGCAGGGCATGAACAGCTTTCTCGTTCTCGTAGATGCCGAGCGCCTTGAGGTATTTTTTCACCAAAAATTGAATCGCCTGACTACTCCATGGTCCTCGCTGCCCGACAAAAAGGTAATCATCCGGTCCTGCCGGCTCGCCCCGGCTCGCCTTCCACACAACGTACTGTTTAAGATGTCTTTTCAGTGCATCCGGTATCTGCACGGTTCTGGATTTTGCACCTTTTCCATCACGCACGAACAAAGCGCTTTCTCCATATCCAGCTTTTATGTCGCCGCAACGAACGTTCGCAGCTTCGGATACTCTCAGCCCGGAAGAAGTGAGCAAATCAATCACTGCCCATTCCCTTACCGCCGTGATTTGACCACGCTCCAGGTCTAAAGCTGCCTGGTCGCGAACGGTGCGCCGAAGGAGTTTTATCTGCTGGTCTGAGTAATACTTCACACCGTCTATATTTGTGATGGTGTGGGCTTGGTTCCGGCTTGATTTTTGTTGAGTGCCTGGAAATTGGATAACTCTGCCGGTATCAGAATCCATGATTTCCCCTCCATATGCTTTTCTATTGAGTTTCGTGTTCACTTGAGACGGAGACAAAAGACTTTGTCGCCACCGATTCCTGAAAACTGAATAGATTCCAATGATTACCTATTGAGCTTAATTATCGTATAACATCCACTCACTGAGACACAAAGCGGAAAATTGGCTCTGGGTAAGGATTTGCTAGGGTTTAGGGTAGAAGTGGCCGGCACGGACAATTAACCGGAAAGGATGGAATTTTAGATATCCATAAGGGGATAAATAATCGATTCCAGTTAAGTCAGAATACTTCTCTAATTGTTCGTATTCTTATAGATGAAGGACCGGCTTTTTAAATATGAAGTCTGGAAAGTACAAGAAAGGGCGGGTTCACTCAGAAAGAACCGCTCGGATTTGCCGGGATTTGAGCCTGACAATCGAAAAGGTGGGGATGGAGCAGCCATGCCAGTTAACATATTCAATCGGGTAGGTCAGGGGCCTCTCGGCCCCTTTCCCCCCTTAGAACGGTGCATGACAGTTTCCCGTCACACCGCTCAAGCATCTCAAAAGGCAACCCTTGTGGGGCAGCCCGGTAGTGTTACTTCCTTCTTGCATCGAACTTAGCTCAGAATTCACCGGCTGACATGGCTGGGAGCAATTTACTTGCCTTATAATGCCTGCGTAGCAGAAAGTAAGCAGCGTATTCAGGCATATAGGGGTTTGCCGCAGCCCGTATCTTCACATGTCTGCGAATACCAATGGAACCGACCCGAATCAATTGATAGATTTTGGTCGTGCCCTTGGATGTCCTGCCTTTGACCGCAAAGATATCCTTGAGTCCCGTGGCGGACCAATAGTGTTTGATCAGCCATTTAGCGGACTTCAGTGGATGCCGTTTCCGTAGCATATGCCAAACTTGTTCGAAGACATATTTGTCGATGCTACTAAAGGCTTCCGATGCCACCACATGGCGGTGGTAGTTGGCCCAACCTCTGAGTACCTGGTTGAGTTCCTTTATAAGGAGAGGCATCGGTGCGCTGACGTGTTCACGGATCATTGTTCCCACTTTTTGCTTCAGGGCGAGGACTCCCTGTTCGGATGGCGTGATGTGCAGCACCCTGCCATGTTTGCGAAAAGTTTGCCCGAGGAATGTAAATCCGTCCGTGATGTGCGTAACCAGGGTCTTCTCGGGTGAGAGGCTCAAGCCGCGCTCTGCAAGGAAGCCTTCAACCACTGGCCTGACGGCATCTTCCAGGATGGTTCTCGATTTTCCTGTAATGATGAGGTGAGTAGCCCGGGGGAATCTCACCCCCAGGCCCTCTCAGAACCGGACGTGAACCTCTCGGCTCATCCGGCTCCCATCATCCAGCCGTAGGCAAAATCCCCATCTGCCAGTGGACAAAGAGCCGGGTATCGCGTTCCGCGATCTTTCCCAACCAGTATTCCGCCCTGCGCCGATGGCGACTCAGCTTTTTGTATTTCCTTCGAGCCCACATAATCAGTGCCCGATTCATATGCCGCATGACGCCATACAGCGCCGATTTGTAAAAGCGTCCATAGTAGTTGATCCACCCTCGCAGAACCGGATTGCACATTCGGGCAATATCCCAAAGATCTTTATCCGGCTTCAGCTGCACATACCAATGGCGGATCTTCTGACGCATCTCCTTGCAGGATTTGTTGCTGACACCGGGAGTGAAGTTGATGAAGAACTTGCCGTATCGATTCTTGGATCGGCGCGGACGAAAGGTATATCCCAGAAAATCAAATTTCGTTTCGGGAAACTCGCCGCGACGATCATCATCCTTGCAATACACAATGCGGGTTTTATCCGGGTGAAGCGCTAGTCCGCATTCCCCGAAGCGCTTGTGCAGTTGCTCTAGCAACTCCTCCGTTTCCTCCCGTGTCCTACAATGGGCCACTCCATCGTCTGCGTACCGCGCCCAGGGATTTTGAGGATGAGTTCTTCCCATCCACTTATCAAACACGTAATGGAGGAATAGATTCGCAAGAACAGGACTGATAACTCCTCCTTGAGGAGTTCCCGTATTGCGCTCTACTATCCGTCCATCTTCCATCTGAAACGGCGCTTTTAACCACCTTTCGATGTAGAGGAGCAGCCATTTGCAGTCGGTGTGTTTCCTGACGGCGCGCATCAACAACTCATGATCGATGTTGTCGAAAAGGCCCTTTATGTCAAATTCGAGCAGCCAGTTGTAGCGCCAGCACCGCTCACGCGTAACTGCCACTGCATCGAGTGCTGACTTTCTGGGCCTGTACCCGTATGAGTCCGGATGAAAACAAGGCTCCACTGTCGGCTCAAAGTACAGCTTCGCAACCATTTGGGCGATGCGATCAGCCACAGTGGGCACCCCGAGAATCCTTACTCCCCCGTTCTTTTTCGGTATTTCCACTACCTTGACCGGAGGAGGGAAATAGCTCCCCGACGACATGCGATTCCAGATCTTGTAGAGATTATCTTTGAGATTCTCTTCAAAAGCCGAGATCGATTCATCGTCGATTCCCGCAGCGCCCTTGTTCGCTTTTACTCGTTTGTNNTGGAAATCTCAAACGGCTTTGTTTTGTCCACCGGTTCCTTCCTCGCCTTGGCGGGTTGACCAATTTTCAAAACCAGATGACACAGCCCCTTTGCTCCGCCCCCATTACAGGGGCCTCTTCGCTCATACGGGCTGTTCCGCCCCTATACTCCGCATCGGTACTCTGATCCTTGTGGGTCTTCCACTTGGATTTCTCCCTTAACATCGGAGTCGTAGGTTCCCACGTTCCGCACAAAAGCCTGCACCATGTTCACGTCGCCTTCATGCCGGCCACCGCCCGGACAATAAGCAGGTTTCCTCCGGGCTTTTCCCAGGTTAACGACTCCCCCCTGGTTTTGATGACGTTCCTACGCTTTCGACACTTTATCAGCGGTTCACTTGTGTTCGTCTCCATG
>PLSV01000350.1 GCA_003165235.1 Syntrophobacteraceae bacterium | reverse complement strand
CTAGTGTTACGTTTCTTAAGTTCTTCGATACTTCAAGAACTCTCTGGATTCCGGCTCAAAAGCACTCAAACACGGAATGACGCGGGATGGCGACTCACTGCATTTAAATATGAAAGAAATTGTGAAACGCTGCGCTAGTTTCTTATTTAAGCGCTTATGGGCAAATATCCCACCAACCCTCGAGCTTTTCAGCTTTTCTTGGCGCCAACTTGAACGCAATTTCGTATGAGAAGGCATTGTTAATTCAATAGTGAATTACTTCTCCCAAAAAATTCAAACCTGAATTAAACAGATACCAAGAAAACTACTATATTCAATGATTTGCGCTCGTATAGTTACTGGCATATATCTTGCGATGTCTGGATCTGTGTATTTCCGTCGAAGCGGAAGAAGGTGAAAAAGAAGAAGGAGAGCGGTGGCGAGATGAGCGAAAAAGTTCAGTTTGTCCAAGGAAATGAAACGTCGCATAAGCCGTTCTCTACGCGGGAGTCCAGCTTTTTGCCGGCGCCTCATCACTGCGTCCACCGAGATAGGGGAAGCCATGGCCTATCGCTTACCGCAGCGAGGAGGCAAATTCATCAAGATGGAAGACCAGATCGCATCCATTTACGCCATCATCGGCGCATCGCTTAGCGGCCGCAAGGTAATGACCGCCATCAGCGGCCCGGGGTTTTCCCTGATGCAGGAAGGGCTCGGCTATGCCGTTATGACGGAAATTCCCTGCGTCGTTGTCAATTTTAGGTCAAGGGTGTTCTGTAATTGAGAGAGGAGATTTATGGACGAAATCATGATTTTTATAAAGAGCAGGGATCCGCACGAGAGGGAGTTTCATCAGGCCGCAGGAGAAGTATTTGGATCCATCAAACCGCTTCTGGACCTTCATCCTGAATATCGTCGCGCCAAGATTCTGGAACGACTGGTGGAACCGGAACGAGTGATCATGTTCCGGGTTTCGTGGCAGAACGACGCCGGCGAAATCCTTGTAAACCGGGGCTTCCGTATACAGATGAACAGCGCCATCGGTCCCTACAAGGGCGGTCTGCGTTTCCACCCGTCCGTCAACCTCGGCATTCTGAAATTTCTGGCTTTTGAGCAGGTCTTCAAAAACGCCCTGACCACCTTACCCATGGGTGGTGGCAAGGGAGGCTCGGACTTCGATCCCAAAGGTAAATCCGACGCCGAGGTCATGCGCTTCTGCCAAGCCTTTATGAGCGAGCTGTTCCGCCATATCGGGCAGTTTACCGATGTTCCGGCCGGGGACATTGGCGTAGGTTCCCGCGAGATCGGGTACCTCTTTGGCATGTACAAGAAACTGGCGAACGAGTTCTCCGGGGTTCTCACCGGAAAGAACCTTTATTGGGGTGGAAGCCTCATTCGGCCGGAAGCGACAGGTTATGGCTGCGTCTACTTCGCTGCCGAGATGATGGCCACAAAGAACCAAACCCTGGAAGGCAAGAGATGCCTGGTCTCCGGCTCGGGGAACGTAGCCCAGTTCACTGTGGAAAAGTTGCTCGATCTGGGTGGCAAACCGGTCACGCTGTCCGATTCATCCGGCTACATCTACGATGAGGCAGGCATTGACCGCGAAAAACTGGCCTTCGTCAAAATGCTAAAGAACGTCAAGCGGGGCCGCATCGAAGAATATGCCGCCAAATACCCCTCAGCGGTCTATATACCCGTTGATTCGGCCATGGATTACAATCCCCTGTGGAACCACAAGGCGGATTGCGCATTTCCCTCGGCCACCCAGAACGAGATCAATGGGAAGGATGCCCGGAACCTTGTCCGAAACGGAGTCATTCTCGTATCCGAAGGCGCCAACATGCCCACCATGCCTGAAGGCATCGACATCTTTCTCGAAGAAAAACTCCTCTACGGACCGGGCAAAGCAGCCAATGCCGGCGGTGTTTCCGTATCGGGCCTCGAGATGACTCAAAACGGCATGCGCCTGTCCTGGACCCGCGAAGAAGTGGATAACCGCCTAAAGATGATCATGCATTCCATCCACCGCACCTGCGCCGGCGCCGCCGAATCGGTCGGTTCGACAGGCAACTATATGGTGGGCGCAAACGTAGCCGCCTTTGTCAAAGTAGTAGAAGCCATGATGGACCAGGGAGTGGTGTAGGCTCGTCATGTAATCATCGACGCCACAGAGTTCCTTGGGAGTTGTCATGCTTCCATAATACTATTCATATCGCTTGGCAATGAGCAGGGGTGATTTGGCTTCCCAGCCCGATAGGCTGAAAAAGTCGCGAGATTTGGCGCTGAAGACCGTCGATAATCGAATCAGAGGCAAGCTGCGCCAGTATCTCGAAAAGGAATCGTCTATGACGGATTGGAACAATGATGGCCACCTGGATCCTCATGATATGAACTTTAGCACGGATACCGGCAATTTTATCAGATCACTCGAATCGCATGCCGCCAGCATGGAATTGAAGGGACTCATGGAAGAGGCGGTCCATTTAAGGAAATGGGCAGCGGAACTGAGACTCTCCGGATATGAATCTTACCCTGTGCTGGCGGCGATATCGGTCTGGTGGTCAAACAGGAAAATCGGTGAACAGGCGACACATGGCGATGCAGGAAAACGGACTTCTGGAAGATCAATTCGAGCCACGGTTTAAGCTTTTTCACGAACTCATGAGCAAGAAGGTCCGCGAGATTCTTCTTATCTCAAGCCCTTATGACGCCTCGGTAATGGATGAGGACGGCCGCCTTTCCGAGGCTATCATCAATGAATACAGAGGATTGAACCTTAGCGCGCCCCCCAGAGTAAACTGGGTCTCTTCGACTGATTCCGCGCTGGTCGCTATGGACAATAAGAAGTTTGACCTGGTGATCATTATGCCGCGCGTTGTGGATACGAATGTCGTGGCCTCCGCCGAGAGGATCAGGTTTAAAGGCCTCGACACTGCCCATCATGCTGCTGTGTCACCATCTCGATCCCCAGCTCGGGTGCGGTTTGTATCCCCAATCACCACTTTCGCTCTTTAGTCGCATCTTTGTCTGGAGAGGAAATTCCGATCTCCTGCTGGCGATGATCAAGAATGCCGAAGATGGCGGCAACGTAGCACACGACACCGAATCGGCCAGCATTCGAGTCATCATCTGCGTTGAAGATTCTCCGGAGCACCTGTCCATTCTGCTGCCTCTTTTTTACCGTGAACTGGTCATTCAGACGCAGGCCGTCATGGAAGAGGGACTAAATAGCGAGCATCGCCTCCTGGCCATGCGGGCGCGTCCAAAAATCCTCGTGGCGGATAGCTTTGAGGGCGCAACTGAGTTGTTCAGAAAATATAAACATTATGTGCTCGGGGTCTTTTCGGATGTGCGGTTTCCCCGAGGCGATAAATTCGATGAGAACGCAGGAGTTGATGTTCTAAAAGCAATAAGGAGCGAACGGTTTGACATTCCACTGCTGCTGATGAGCAGCGACCCGCGAAATGCCGCGAAAGCCGCCGTTATCCAGGCTATGTTTGTCGACAAGAATTCCCCGACTCTTCTTTCCAAGGTCCGCTCTTTCTTTCTGAATCATCTGGGATTCGGTGATTTTGTCTTTCGATCTCCGACAGGCCATGAAATTGCGCGCGCAACGAACCTGAGGATGTTAGAAAAAAAACTCCACTTCATACCCAATGACTCCTTTGCTTATCACTGTAATCGAAATGACTTCTCCAGGTGGCTGTTTGCGCGCTCAGAAATAGAACTGGCATCTCGGGTAAGACCGGTCAGGGAAGATGATTTCTCAGATATTGAAAGCTACCGCCAATTCCTCATTTCGGTCATTCACAAACGGCGTATGCATCGCCAAAAAGGCGTAGTGGTAGATTTCGATCCAAAGACCTTTGACGAGGATGCTCAAATTCTTAAGATCGGGACAGGGTCGCTGGGCGGAAAAGCCAGGGGGCTCTCTTTTGTATCTTCACTACTGCGCAGGCATGCGTCGGTAGTGTAAAATCTTTTGTGTA
>PLSV01000251.1:10384-16940 GCA_003165235.1 Syntrophobacteraceae bacterium | reverse complement strand
CGGTAAAGGTCAGGGTAAAGCGGAACGGCGGCCCTACCATGGCCGCAGGCAGATCCAGGGACCGGCACACCTGATTGACTTCATCTTTGAGGCGCGCCCCGAAACTCCATACGTGATCGACTACAGGCTCGGTGCGGTAAATCGTCAGGGCTTCTTTGGCCGCAGCAAGGGAGTAAGTTTCATCCTTATATGTCGGCCCATAAAAGGTTCGCGGCATGGCCCCGGAAAGGATATCGCTTCTTCCAACCAGGGCCGAAACGGGCGTCCCTGCGCCTAACGCCTTTCCAAAACAGGCCAGATCGGGGATTACTCCGGTCGCCTTCTGAACGCTGCCCTTCAAGTATCGGAACCCTGTGATGATTTCGTCGAATATCAGCAGGGCGCCAGCACGCCGGGCATCTTCGGCAATTTTCTCCAGGAAGTCGCGGGATGCATCCTGAACGGGCCCCTGAATGGTTTCTGCGGGTCCGGAGGGTTCCAGCATTACAGCCGCCAGGTCATTTCGATGAATTTGCAAAAGGGCTTTGAAGTCTTCATAGTCGTTGAACCTGAACTGATGAATCAGTTGCTCCGGCCGGTTTGGAACACCGCTTTCTTCAAATCCCTTCAGCTCCGCAAACCAGTCCTGCCACCCATGATAGCCGCAAACCAACACCTTCGGCCTTCCGGTATGCAGCCGGGCCAGCCGGACAGCCAACGAACAAACATCGGAGCCGTTTTTCCCAAAGGCGACCATCCCGGCGCAGGGGATATCCTCACAGAGCATCTCCGACACTTCAACCATGAGCGGATGGGGAAACGGCAAGATGGCGGCGGATTCCATGGCCGCGATCATCGCTCGTTGGACCCGTTCGTTGGCGTATCCGAGAAGGGCGCATCCCCAGCCCATGGTGTAGTCGATATACTTGCGGCCGTCGGTATCCCAAATGTGGCACCCTTTAGCCTTCGACACAAAAACCGGAAACCCCCGGCCATCGCGGCTGGTCGATACCCCCCGGGTCGGGGCGTAAAACCATGAGTTGGTTTGCAGCGCTTTTTCATAGAGCTTCCCGGTAAGCAGGCTGCCGGTTTCTTCGACCTCGAATTCAACGGTCAGTGGAGTCAGTCCCTGCTGCTCAAAAAATGTGACGTTCTGATGAACCAGATCGATTTTCAGCTTATGCCGCCCGGGGTTTTCCGGAGCAAGCACAGCGAAGTGCACCGTGACGCGCTCGCCGAGTCTCACCACCGGCAAAGGTAATTTTTCCGTTCCTACGGGCATTGCGTTCACGGAGATCGCCACGTCAACGCTCTTATAATCCGCAGGACTGCTTGGCCAGATCATGGCGCCCCGGTTCTCGATGGATACCCAGGCGCCAAAACGAGCCCCGGCTTGTACGCTGCGAGGGATGCTATGATCGACATAACTAACGCCATAAAGCGGCAAGCCCGAAATGCGGCGGGCATTTTCCGTTTCCTTGCCGGCATGGTCTTCTCGCGATTCTGTTACCTCGAATTCCACCATCATCGGCTCGACCCCCTGATCTTCAAACAGGGTCACGTTTTGTTGCACGAGGGCCAATTTCAACGTGTGGACTCCCGGCTTTGAGGGGGCGCGAAACGAGAAAGGGACTTTGACCCGCTCCTTCCGGCGGACCTCTTCCCTGGGCAGACTAAAGGCGCCCGCCAGAACCCCGTCCACATAGGCCAGAAGGTCCACGCGTCGAGCGCTTTGCGAGTTTTGCAGCCATACCTTGCTGCCGCCGTTCTCAATTTGAACCCATGCCTCGCAAACCGCTCCGGCGGGCAGAACGCGTGGAACCCGATACTGAAGATATTTGACCGCATAAACGGGATGATGTGAATGAAACAGTGACATTTGAACACCTCAACCGGTCGTTAGCGCACTTGAACTTCCAAAGTGAGCAGATCGGCCCCGGTCTCCTTCGATTGAAAGGATTCATCCAGGAGAACGAATTGAAGACGGTAAAATCCGCTCTTTGACGGGGAGCGCAGCTCAAATACAAAATGCGCCTTCTCACCCGGCGGCGTTTCTCCGCGCAGACGCACCTTGTGGACAAGCTCACCTCCCATGAACACCAGCAGACAAATACCCCCGGAATGCGGTGAGGGCCGCCAGGAATACGCCCCCACATTTTCCGCCACGAGCCGAAAAAGATGCGCCTGTCCTCGATCCAGGGCAGGCGGGATCTCTTTCCTGAACAATCGAGCTGCAAATGGTCGCAAAGCATTGTCTTCGCCGCTTGGATCCTCATCTGCCGGAACAGGCAGCAAACCCATTTCCCGGAACTTCTCCATTTCCTTGTGTATATGGACCAGGGCCGGAGGAATATCAATCCCAAACGGGCACCTGCAGGTCACATCAGCACAACTGCCGCAAGCAGCCTCGGCCCATGGGTGCAAAACGTGATACTCGAGCCGGTCGAGCGTTTCAAACTGCATGCACTGATTGATCGTGATGTAGTAGTCGCGAAATAGCCAGGACACAGGAAGCTTCTTGCTGCACAGCTCGTCGCAGCGGCCGCATCGGCTGCAAAGACATGACCTCAACTGGTCGATTGCCAGGAGGATGGCTTCCCGGCGGCCGTGCGGAAGCGTGAGAGGAGAGTAGCCGGCCCGGGCATTTTCTTCGGCTTCTGAGACAGAGGCCGTGCCAGGCATGACACAACTCACTTCGGGATGGTTGAGTAAAATGAAACGAAGGATTTCTGCCGCCCTCAACGGCGCCACCCCTGCCGCCAGACTGCCGAGAGGAGGAAAAGCCTTACCCTCACATAGCAGCCCTCCCGCAAGCGGCTTCATAAGCATGAGGCCGATGTCGCGCCGGGCAGCCGACGGTATGACATCGGCATTTCCCGGCACAAATTCCGTCAGTGAATCCTTTTCCCGGAGACTTTGATTGTAGGACAGCAGATGGAAACCCAACGGATTGTAGGCCATCATGATAGCGTCAAAGGCATCGGATTCCACAAGCCGGCGTATATAGGATGGACTTCCGTGAGTAGTGCAGAAAATGCCTCTTACACGCCCTTCTCGTTTCTTTTGTTGAAGGAATTCGATATGGCCGCCTGCTCCCCATACGTTTTCTCCAAGCAACTCACGGTCGTCTACGCAGGCGATGCCAAATAACTCCAAACGCTCCTTGTTGAATTTCTTGCACGCCGTTTCAAAAAGCCACTCGATGTGCGCCCGGTCGCCGTATCCCTGATGGCATACAATGATCTCCTTTCCGCTTTCCGCCACCGCCTGGGCTACCAGGTCGTCTGCGCCTTCATAGTCAGGCGCGGTGTGGACAATATTCACTCCGAGCGAAAATCCATGTTTCAAAGCGTCTAAGGCACGCTGTTCCGGAACGAGTCTGAACTGCGCAGATCCAAAGCCAACCACGGAAACTTCCAGGCCCGTTCGTCCTAAGCGGCGGTATTGCATCATCGGCTATCCTGCAGGGACAAATACAAAATTCGGCGAAACGATGCACCGGATCGGTGATTGCCTCCTATGGTCGCTCGGCCGTAAATTTGCTGTTTTATCTGCTCGGGTGGCTCCCCTGGAATTTTCAAGCCTTCCACCACGTATGCCGAGTTACTGTACCACTGAACCTGCCTTTCTTAAACCCCAATAATGGGTGAACCCCTCTTCGAATAGCTTTCCAATACAAATGTTTATTTGAGTAACTGTTTGATTTGTAACAGGGAAATATTATTTTCGAATAATATGCGTTTACCAGACGGTCCTGAAAGGGAGGCGCCCGAAAAATGCGTTGACATATCGGCTGAAAGAGGGTAACAAAAAATTTGTAAATATATGTAAAGGAATACAAAGTTTTGTAAAGATGCGCTGTCAGCCGTACCTTCTTGCAGGTTTTATCGGTCAAAAAGAGGTGGAGGGAGGACCAAAAGCGCCCAAAAATACCGGACGACCCGAGGGGTTAGACCATCAGGGCGAAACGTCGTGAAGCACAAAATCCGTATCCGGCTGACATGAGCCCTCAGAGATTTCTTTCACCCCTGTGCGATGTTTCTTCTCGGGGTGTTGCCGCAATACTTTCAGTTCCGGGACGCGATGCGAGCCACAAGACCTGGGGTCGACGTAATTCTGTGTTGCAGTGATAGAAGGGTGCCCACCGAAATTTCCTACATTATCACCTTAAAGGAGGAATTATCATGAAAAGGCTGCTTGTTCTTCTAATGGTGTGTGCTTTGTGCGCAGCTCTGCCGATGATTGCCCTGGCAAAAGCGGCGCCGCCAACAATTGTTGGAGTTTGGGCAATGTCCGGAAAGGTCACCGTAACCGCCAGCTTTCCGAGCATAGCTACACTGACGCTCACTCTTCCCAATGTCGGAATTCTTCAAGATGAATTGACCTTTTTCCAAGGCGAGTTCACTGATGAGCTGCTCGGCATGACCGGGGCATATACTCAAACAAGCGCAGGCGCTTATTCTGTCAATCTCAGCACCTGGGCTTCGTCGTTTGACGCTGAACTGGTGGCGCTTTTAGCCAGTTATGGTATTGACGCCTCAGCAACGGTCACTAAGGACACCTTTACAGGAAAAGCGACCAGCGCTACACAATGCACGGCGAATTTTTCTGTTGTCGTCCAGGTCACCGCCCCCATTCCCGGACAAATAACCATTGCGGGCACATTGACAGGCAAGAGACTGTCAATGGCGTCAGAGAGGCTCGCTGGGGTCCCCCCAACGCCGCAATCCCTTGCAAACGAGCTTGCAGAGCGTTTTAGCCGAAGTTTGTTATTTGAAAAGGTTCTTCTCCCTCTTTTTGGATTTCCCGCCAAGTAATTAGAGTAAACGGAAAAGAGGCAGCCCGGCGTCACGGGCTGCCCCAGGTTGCCGACAAGCCCCGGTTCTTGGAGCCGGGGCTTGTTGTTTCGAGCAAGTGGAGCTAAAAGGGTGATTTCAGGAATTGAGGACCGTTGTTTTCCGGCAAAGCCGGTGCGAATATCAATGTTAATGATAATATTTGTGCTTGCCTGGGCATCAGTAGCGGCCCCCGTCAAAATACCGAAGTACAGCCTCGATGACTCCAATGTTTGGTGGTTCGTGTTGATCTCTGACACTCACATCGGCGCAGACGAAAGAGACCTTATTCCAGACTTACAGCCCATTGCCGGCTGTAGCGATAGACTACGATGGGCGCTTAATGACGCCTATCATGTATACAGTCCTCAGTCTATCATAAATCTTGGCGATCTAACCGATCAACTAACTGTAGATCTCCCCAATATGGGCCAGTGGAACGAATACTGGGGAATAGTCAATGGCGCCGGCCTGGTCGCAAAGGTGCAAGGCGCCCCGGTTTATGCCGACATTCCCGGCAACCATGATCAATACTATTTAGATGATCCTCCCACCGACCCACTGATTAATTATCTCGATTACTCTGCCTCAGGGACTTTATTTGATAAGCAAAAACACGCATCCTGGTCAGTAAGTATTCGCAATGGGGAGTATCTTTTTATAACCACTAATACTACTAATGGCAGAATGACATCTCCGTTTGTAGACGATGCAAATAATTGCCCAGGTTCCGTTGATGGAAACGAGCTTTTATTTATAAACAAGACAGTAAATCAATCAAAAGCTGATTTAATATTCACGTTTGGACACCATCCTGCGGCCAAAGGATCATGGGGCGCTATAGTTGAAGGGCGAGTAAAATTTATCGACATATTATTGCGTAACTCAGTATCAATGTATGCATATGGACATACTCATGCAATTGACTACATAGAACCATATTATGGCGATAGAACTCTATTTCTAAATGTCAAATCGTTGTGCACAGATCAACGATATTCACTTATTGGCATTGATAACAATGGGATATCTGTAACGGAAGGTGTAGTAAACGAATGGCCGGTAGTGCTGATTACAGCTCCGACAGACAAATACTTGGGCCACGGAAATCCTTATATTAATACATATACCGTTCATCCTTCCGACTCCAATCCGGTCAGAGCGCTGGTCTTTTGCGACCCTAATTATGCGGCTATTCAATCGGTTAAGTTGAGCATAGATGGTACGGTTCTTGGAATTATGAATCCTGTTTCGGGAAATGAGCACTTATGGGAAGGTTACTTCGATGCAAGCTCTCTATCTCTGAATAAAGAATATAAAATCCTTGTTTCGGCTGAATGTGCATTATTATCGAGTGATGCTCCCCCGAACAGCGTTTTTGGTTCAAATACGATAACGGTTGAAGTAAGAGCCGGAGAGCCTGGAAAAATGACAGGGAAGCTTCACGCTGGTGGTTCGACCGGCCCCGGCATTGCGGGCGTCACGGTCGAATGTGGGAGGCAAAAGACTTCCACGTCTCGTGGTGGTGGGTTTATACTGCCGAATATACCTTCCGGGTTTCAAAAGATGACTTTTTCAAAGCCGGGATTTGTCCCTTTGTCTTCAATCGCCTCTATCCCGCCAGGGCGCCTCTATAACGCAGGCGACCTTTGGTTACAACCGCAATAATGCATCAGTTGTGTGGTGAACGGATACTTAATTCTCCGCCTCTTGCGGGGCTTATACTAAGTTGCGCTCAAGTT
>PLSV01000251.1:0-10359 GCA_003165235.1 Syntrophobacteraceae bacterium | reverse complement strand
CATATAGAGCAGGATCATGGTCCGGACATGGAGAGCTTTTCAGCTTTTGTTGGCACTCACTTGAACGCAACTTCGTATTAGAAATTTTTTTCACGCGAAGACGCGAAGTCCGAATGCTTTCATAAATAGAATTCGGTGCTTAGTGTCCTGAGTCCACAAGGGTGAACCATTACCACTTTTGTAAGCGAGCATGGCGTCATGCCACTTTTATCAACTTGGCAAGCGCATCAGCCTTGATTTCTGCACTGTCTATCTCTATAATATTCATACTATAATAATCACGGAGTTCCATGATTGCCTGTTCATGTGGCGTAAAGGCAAACGGTCCAAGTTCATTAATGATACGAGTATTGTCAGAACTATACTCGTTATTCAGTCCGGAGTTCTTAACAATTATTTCTGAAGTGAAATCACCAGTCTTATTAATAATCTGGGCCAAAGTCACCAAATCTGTTTTGTCACCCCTACTCGCATTATACGATCTATATTGACCATCATGCGCTACGAAATAGGATATTATTTTTACTAAGTCATTAACATATATGTAGTCAAAATATATATTTTGGACTATTTCTATAGGCATATGTAGGATATTTTTTAATATTGAATTAGAAATAAATCTAAGTTTATAATTCTCGTATCTGCCATAACACCCAAATACACGCAAATGATAAGCATTGGAAATATGTTCTATATAACGAGACTCTATGGACTTGCAAAACCCGTAATCATCAAAAGGCAGCGCCTTATGAGCATCTTCCTCACGAACATCAACGATGGGCTTGTGTTTTTGATATTCAGCGCCGGAACCAAGATTGATAATCTTGGCAACCTTGGGAGCATTTTTCATGATGTTGAAAAACATGCGCAAATTTACGTGGACCAAGTCTGTCATTCCAGCCTTATCACGCCCACCTCCTCTATTCGCGGCATGGATTATTACGTCTATTTTATTATGTTTTATAAAAGCATCAACATCATTTTCATTCGTTATATCGAGTTCAAAACTCCTCGGGGTAAATAATATGCAGCTATGAATCCGGGCCAGAAATTCTGTTAAATTTCTACCGATAAAACCATTGGCGCCGGTAATGAGAATATTCATATTGCGCAGTTATCCCTGTGCGGTTCCATTTCGTGAATCGGTTTACCGAAAGCCGTCTTCGGATATGCCTTGGCCTTCAGGTCGATCCATACATCAAGCAACCCCGGACCGTTGGTGGTGGCATAGAGCCAGCCAAGCGCCGCATCGATTTCCTCGGTCCGCTTCACGCACCGCGCTGGTATGCCATAGGCCTCGGCAACCCGCGAAAAATCCGGCGCCGAATAGCCTATTACGGTTGATTGCAAACGGCTTTCGAAGTAATCCTCCTGGAATTGCCGGACCATACCGAGACTTTTGTTATTGATGATGATGATTTTTAGGGGCAGGCCAGTGTACGCCACAGTCTGCAGTTCCTGTATATTGCATTGAAATCCGCCATCGCCTGCGATCACGACAACCGGCCGCCCCGGGCATGAAATCGCGGCGCCTATGCCCGCAGGGAGCGCAAATCCCATTGAGCCCATACCGCCGGAGGTGAGGAACCGCTGCTCTGCTGTCAACTCAAGTGATTGAGCCGCCCACATCTGGTGCTGGCCTACATCGACAACAAAAGCGCTTGCCTGTGGAAAGGAACGAGACAGGTTATGCATCAGTGAATTCGGATCAATGCCTGGAAGATCGGGTTGTTCTGCGGTATCGGGCCACTTGAGACGCAGGGCGGCAATTTCCTCCTGCCAGGTTTTGAATCGTTGATCCGGGCAGGATACCGATTGGATAGGGGTTGAGCGAAGGAAAGCGCCCAATTCCGCCAAAATCCCACGGCTGCTTTTTAGAGAATTGTTTATTGCACACGGCTCTATGTCGATATGCCAAATTTTCTTGCCCTCTTCAAACGATCCGATATCGGCCCCGGTCTGTCTTATGTCCAAACGGCTTCCCAGCACCAGCAGGAAGTCCGCCCGGCGAAGGGCGTGATTTGCCCAGCGATTGCCATATGTGCCGATCATTCCTACCCGCAGAGCGTGACCGCAGGGGAGCAAATCCACGCCCATCAGCGAATGGATCACCGGGATTTGGAGCTGGCCGGCCAGCTTTCGAAACGGCTCGACTGCACAGGCGGAGCGGATGCCTCCTCCGGCCAGGATAAGTGGGCGTTTGGCGCTAAAAAGGTCTTCAAACATCCGGCTCGAGTCGGAGAGGTCCGGTTGTGTGGTCACACGCCTCACCGAAGGAGGATCGACGGGGACCTGAATGCAGGCCCGCTGAATGTCCATCGGGATATCTATCAGCACGGGGCCGGGACGTCCGGATATAGCTAATTGGAAAGCATCGCTCAGCAGGTCGGGCAATTCATCACCCTTTAACGCCGGCCATGCGGCTTTTGTGACAGGCTTAGCCATACTCACAATATCGGTTTCCTGAAACCCGGCTTGACGAACCGGCCGATCTCCGCGTAACTCGTGGCGGTTGACCTGACCGGTGATGAACACTGTCGGGACGGAGTCGAAATAGCAACTTCCAACGGCGGTGAGAAGATTGACGGCCCCCGGGCCGCTGGTGGCCAGGGCCACCCCTGGCGTCCCCGTCATGCGTGCGCCGCCTTCGGCGGCAAATGCGGCCGCCTGCTCATGGCGCATGCTTACGATCCGTATCCTGGCCCGGCGGTGAAGTGAGTCCAGAAGGTGGGTGGTCATCCCGCCGATTAATTCATATACCTGCCTGACATCATTACGTTCGAGGAACAGGGCGATGTAATCCGCTGCTTTCATGGATACGGTCAAAGCGAGCCCTAACTTTTTTGCGCACAATCGGTCATTGTTGAAGCATTCATCGTCCGATCTCCTTCTCCGTCACTCTATGCGGCCTATGAAATCCCGCACCTTTCCTATCATGAAGTTCAAGGCCTCTTTGCTCATTCCCGGATAGACCCCAACCCAGAAGCTGTCATTCATGATTTTATCCGTGTTCTTGAGTTCTCCGACAATTCGATAATCCACCCCCTCCTTGAGGCCGTTGAAACAGGGATGGCGGGAAATATCGCCACAGAAGAGATTACGGGTTTGAATATTATTCTTTTCCAAATACTTGACCAGATCGTTACGGGTAAACCCGGCGGACTCCTGGATGGTAAGCAGGAACCCAAACCAACTGGGATCGGAGTCGGGAGTGGACTGCGGTAGAATGAAGCACCTTTGGAGGTCCTTCAGCCCATCGTAGAGCGTATTAAAATTTTCCTTGCGTTTTTTAACAAAATTCGGGAGCTTTTCAATCTGGGCAAGGCCAATGGCTGCCTGCATATCGCTTGCTTTTAGATTATAGCCGAAATGGCTGTAGACATATTTGTGATCGTAGCCGAAGGGAAGCGCGCCAAACTGCTGGCTGAATCTCGCTTTGCATGTGTTGTCAACACCGCTGCCGCAGCAGCAGTCCCGCCCCCAGTCGCGAAGAGAGAGCATGATTTTCTTGAGAAGCGGATTGCTGGTATACGTAGCGCCGCCTTCCCCCATGGTCATATGATGAGGGGGATAAAAACTGCTTGTCCCGATATCTCCCCATGCGCCTGTCAATTTGCCTTTATAGGTGGAACCCAGGGCGTCACAGTTGTCTTCGACCAGCCATAAATTATTTTTCCGGCAGAACCTGGTGACAGCCGCCAGATCGAACGGATTGCCAAGCGTATGGGCGACCATGACAGCCTTTGTTTTTGAGCTCAACGCAGCTTCGAGCATGGAGGCATCGATATTGAGCGTTTCCAGTTCGACATCTACAAAGACCGGGACAACACCGAATTGCGCCATTGGACTGACTGTTGTGGGAAACGCGGCCGCGACCGTAATCACTTCATCGCCACGCTTGATCCTGCGGTTCTCCAAAAGCGGAGACGTCAGGGCCATGAAGGCAAGAAGGTTTGCCGAAGATCCTGAATTGACAAGACATGACCAGCCAACGCCAAGATAACCGGCCAGTTTCTTTTCAAATTCCGCCGAATATCGGCCATAGGTAAGCCAGAATTCGAGTGAGCTGTCGACCAGGTTAACCATTTCTTTTTCATCGAAAACTCTGCCGGCGTAGTTAACACGGCTCTGACCTTCCACAAACGGAGTCATTTGAACGGGCTTGTGAACCAGTTCGTAATATTCTTTCGTTTTGCCAAGAATTTCTTCTCTGAGTTTTTCAGCTTTTGTCATTGCTCAAACTCACTCTCAGTCCACGAAAGGTTCAACTTTTTGGCGTCGCAGATATAGTCATGCAGATCGGCGCCGGTTGTCAACCCGCCATCTGCACCATAGAAATTCCGATACCAGGAAATGGTCTTATCCAATGTCTGCGAGATATCCCACACGTTATTCCACTTGAGTTTGAAATACGCTTTAGAACAGTCGAGCTTGAGGAGATTCGCCTCATGGGGAAGATGCTCTAAAACGGGCAGTTCATAATCCAGTCGAGCCCATATTCTTTTCACGCGCCTGATAACTTCCTCGACGGCAATGGATCCGCTGTCGCCTGGACCAAAATTCCAGGCTTCCGCATATTCCCCTTTGCCTTCAAGAAGTCTCTGCCCTACCAGCAAATACCCGCTGAGCGGTTCGAGCACATGCTGCCACGGTCTGGTCGCATGCGGGCGGCGGATGCGCACTTTCTCGTCGTTTGCAATCGCGCGGATGATATCCGGAATAAGCCTGTCCCCGGCCCAGTCGCCGCCTCCGATTACATTGCCTGCCCGGCAGCTTGCCAGGAGAATATTATGGGATTTCCCGTATTCCTCAATATTGAAAAAGGAACGGCGATAGCTGCCCGCAATTAACTCTGCACACCCTTTCGATGCGCTGTAGGGATCATAGCCTCCCATAGCGTCGTTTTCCCGGTAGCCCCAAACCCATTCGCGGTTCTCATAACATTTGTCGGACGTGATGACGGCGATCGCCCTGACGGAATCGGTCTTGCGGCAGGCCTCGAGGACTCGAGCCGTCCCCATTGCATTAACTTCAAAAGTCTCAAAAGGCTGTTGATACGATAACCGCACAAGCGGTTGAGCGGCCAGGTGGAAAACAATTTCCGGACGGTATGCCCTGAACGTTTCTTCCAGCTTCTTTTGATCGCGGATATCCGCAAGAACCGAAGAAAGCCCCAAATTCAACAAAGCGAAATGAGAAGGCTCGGAATCGGGCGGCAAAGAATAGCCAACGACATTTGCCCCCATTTGCGCCAGCCAGAAGGCAAGCCACGATCCCTTGAACCCGGTGTGTCCGGTGATAAGGACATTTCGGTTTTTATAAATTCCTTCAAATAAACCTGTGACTACCAGATCTTCCAAGGAGCTTTGCCCTCATTCCACATATCATTGAGCTGTTTTTTATCCCGCAGGGTATCCATGCACTTCCAAAATCCTGTATGTCTATAGGCGTACAATTCACGTGAATGGGCGAGGCGCTCCAGTGGATTGCGCTCGAAAACAGTAGCGTCGCCTTCCGTTATGCAGTCAAAAACCTTTGGCTCACAAACAAAGAAACCTCCGTTAATCAGGACGCCGTCACCGGGAGGCTTTTCAATAAAGTGCGAGACTTGATGATTGTTTTCGACATTTAAAGCGCCAAAACGGCCTTCAGGTTGCACAGATGTCATGGTGATGGCTTTCCCGTGCGACTTGTGGAATGTCAATAATTCGCCAATATCAATGTCGGCGACTCCATCACCATAGGTCAGCATAAAAGTTTCATCGCCAACAATGCCTTGAGTGCGCTTGATGCGCCCGCCCGTCATTGTTTCGAGGCCGGTGTCGAGCAATGTCACCTTCCATGGTTCGCAACAGTTGTTGAGAATCTCGATATTGTTGGTGCTGAGATCAATGCAAATGTCACTTTGGTGGAGAAAGTAGTTGGCGAAATACTCCTTGATGAGATATCCCTTGTACCCCAGCAAGATGACAAAATCATTAAAACCATAACTGGAGTAGATTTTCATGATGTGCCACAGAATCGGCTTGCCGCCGATCTCAACCATGGGTTTGGGCCGAATATCGGTCTCTTCCGACAGCCTCGCGCCGTAACCACCGGCAAGGAGTAGAACTTTCACTGATTAACCTCCGTCCGTACCCAGGAATCAACAAACATGCATTGATAACTTAGCATATTTAGCTTTCATCCGTGAAGTTCAGCATCTCTAATACAGTAACAAGCGGGCGCTTCCTTACTTGTGCATGAATAGAACCTATATACTCACCCAAAAAGCCCAGAAAAAACATCTGAACACCTCCAAAGAAAAACACAGCTACTATAATTGTGGTAATTCCGGGTGCGGCCATACGCCCAAGAATAAGATTTACAGCTAATTGAACTAAAGTATACAGAAAGCTTAAGGCAGATATACACAAACCAACAAACATCCCGATACGAGTTGGAACGTTGCTGAATGATATCAATCCGTTTAATCCCTGATCGATCAGATGGTACAATCGATTCTTGGACATTCCTTTCTTCCTTCTCTTCCATGTATAAGGAATCCCAATGGCCCTGAAACCACAACTTGCCACCATCCCACGGATATAGGGATAGTGATCGTCAAACTGCATAAGTGAATCGAGCACTTTTTTGTCAATGAACTGAAACTCGCCTGCATACAAAGGTATTTCGATATCGGCGAACCTGTTCACCAGGTTGTAATAAAAGCGCCGCACCAGACGCATTATGGCGCCCTCTTCCCGGTTAGCTCGGATTCCGTACACGACATGAAATCCTTCTTCCCACTTTTCGACAAATTGGGCAAGCATTTCTGGAGGATCCTGTAGATCTGCGGCAAGCATCACCAGAGCGCCGTCGCCTGTAGCATGCCGAAGGCCGTTGAAGGTCGACCGGAACGGCCCATAATTTCGGGCGTTCAATATGACTTTGACCTGCTTGTCTTCGGCAGCTATTTTCCGAAGCAACTCCGGCGTACCGTCCGTGGATGCATTGTCACAGAAAATATGCTCGCGCTCGTAATCGCATAATTTATCCTGAAACAGCACTTTTACGGCTTTATAGCAGTCCTGGATATTTAGTTCCTCATTGAAAGTGGGCGTGATAATAGTTATTCGCCTGCTACTCATTGCACTGACCTCATTTTAAAAACGAAACCCTTCTGCATGGCATATGACAACTGGTGATGGTAGGCTTCACAATCCTTCTGAAGAATCCGGGCAAGTTGCGGCTGCCCTGTCAATAAAGGAAGCGTAGGCGAAAGTTTCCGGAGAGAAGGGCGAGCGATTTGCACGGGTGGTATGGACTGAGCGATATATGCCGGTCTGCCTTGCCGAATTGGTCACGCCTGGGTCCATGTCTACGCCGATGACATCTTCAACCGCCGGCCAAACCAACCGAAGAAAGCATCCATCTCCGCGCCCGGCGCCCAGGACAGGTTCAGGCAGCGTAAAGCGCCGGTAAGATGCATATTCCCATCCGCGCCATATATCAGTATTGGCTGGATAGTGCAAGCTGAATAATCGTAACCGTTCACAGCGCTTGAGCATTGATCGTTTTCCCTTACGTTGGGAAATGCTCTATTCTCATCCCGTCCACCGGGTTTGTATTGGAATTGGGACAGTTTCGGTTTCTTATCCTGCCGCCGCCTGGACGCTTATCCGGCGAGTATTGAGGAGTCGCTCGAATATCTGTTCGTATTCCCGGACCATCCGGGTCTTGGAATAACAATGCAGGGCGCGCTTTGCGCCTTCCCGGCCGAAAGCGGCCCGAATCTTTTCATCACTTAGCAGAAGACTCAAGGCGTCTGCAAGGGCAGCAGCGTTGCGGCTGGGGACCAGCAACCCCGTTCGGCCATGTTCAACCACTTCCGGTAAACCTCCGACCTCGGTCGCTATAACCGGCAGACCACTGGCCATAGCCTCCAGAACAACATTCGGAAGCCCTTCCTCCAGTGAGCTCAAAACGAGCACGCTGCCCTGCCACAAAAGGGGGCGGATATCCAATTGCCCCGGCATCAGGCGGATACGTCCTCCGAAGGGCGCCTGCCCTGCATATTCGGAGATGGATTTGCGCCTGCTTCCGTCCCCCACTATCCATAGTTCGGCTTCCGGATGCCGAGGAGCTAGCAAGCCAAAGGCAGTGATAAGGGTATGGTGATCTTTTTCCGGAACCAGCCGCGCGATGCAGAGAATTATTTGCCGGTCCGCGCCACGGACGGTTGCAGGCGGTTTAAAAAACTCCGTATTAACTCCGTTCGGGATGACGGTTACTGACGGCTCAGGTACCCGGCGCCTGTTGCAGAGTTGCTTTTTCTGGGCGATTGTATTGCAGATATGGTGGTCCACCAGGGGCCAGAGCAGTGTTTCGTGCTGCCGAAAGGCGGAGCTGACGCCTCGGCAGGCGCCTATAATGATCGGGACTAGGGCAAGGCGGCCCAGCAGCCTCCCCCAGATATTTGGAACCACCGTCATAAGCAGAAGGATGTCAATACGGGCCGACCGTAACCTGCGCCAGAGATTGAGAAGACTGTCCGGCCCGACCCAGGTCCTCTTCGAAAGATGGACGACAGGAATTCTTCCCTTTTCGGCAAAAGAGGCCATATCGTCGCCTGCAGCCATCGTCCAGATTTCTGCTCGGAACCTTGCTGTGCTGAGGTTTAGCGCAAGTTCCAGCGCCTGGCGCTGGGCGCCGCCGAAATTGAGCTCTTCCAACAACAGGACAATACGCGCAGGCCCCTTGTCGGCAGGCCGATCCAAGCCTGGATAGCGGTCTTTTCCCCCATTCACTTTCAGTATCCCATCAGCCCGCAGCATCGTGAACACACAGGCATCAGGCCTTCAGTGGAAATGCTCCGCCTGAGTCAGATTACTAAGGTGCTTTCCTATCCCAATGGCGGCGGAGCCTTCCACGGCGGCGTTCTTCGGATCACGCTTACGGCCGTGCCAAGGCTGCGAATTATACTCCGATCGAGCCGGAGTTCAACGTTTCTCGTTTAAACGCAGGGGAACCGGGCAGGATATACCCCAAGGGGTAAGAGCAATTCTTGCGAGGAATTCACAAAAATACAGATGCCGGCTAGTTGCCCTTATTGCCGTTTGTCCTGTCAAGAATACGGTTTACCAGGAGTTCAAAAATTCCCATCGCTGTGAATTGCATGCCCGCCAGAACGCACAGCGATCCCATTGACAAAGCGCCCCAGTGATAGCTGACGCGCCATGTCACCAGGTATTCGGCCAGACCTCCTATGTTGCTGAAAATCCCGAAAAGAATCAATGCGGACCCAACCACCAGCATTTTCCTGGTCGAACAGAGCCAGAGGACCAACCGCCCCACGGCGGAATGGCGGCGATCGTTGCCGTTGAGTGCGGCCGCCACACGCTCTGCCACCACTCCGATAGATAACGTCAGCAGCCCGGCAAGAAAAAAAGTGTTTATTGCTATCTGGCGATAGATGAAGTTTGCCCCGATAATATGCCGAACAACATAGTCCCACGCCGGATCGATGCTGTAGCAAAGAGCAACCAGCCAAAGCAGAGTGGAGGCGGAGCCGAAGAATTTCAAAGGGCAATAGCACAGGGCAATCTCAATGATGGCAAGGAAAAAACGCAGCCCGTCAGGCAGGATTCTCAGCTTGGATCGCCCGGTTCTTTCATTGTATGGAACCGGCAACTCACGGATGAGAAGATCCGTCACCAGCGCCCGGAACGTCATGGCGGGCGTGAAGTGAAGTCCCGTAGGCAAAGGGTAGAGTTTCGGGAGGGCGTCTTTCCTTATGACGCGCATCCCGGTGGCCGTATCGATTATCTTTTTCCCGGACAGGTAGGAGGCCATTGCGGCGAATATGCGGTTGCCAAGCCAGCGAAGCCCAGGCATCCTGCTCTGTTTATGCATGCGGGAGCCAAGCACCATATCGGCGGAATCGTTAATAGCCACGTTGCACAAATCGACAAAATGTTCCGGATCGCAGGTCCCATCGGCATCCAGAAAACATAGAAGGTCGCTCGACGCCTTTGAGAACCCGCGTTTGATGGCGGCCCCATAGCCAAGGTTCTTTTCATAAGCGATTACTTCCACAGACTCGTAGGAAAGAGCGATCTCAGCGGTGCGATCCGTGCTCCCGTCACTGACCACTATGATCGCGACCTCGCGGATGGGCGTATTCCGGATGATGCTTTCCCTGGCGGCCAGGCATCGCTCTATTGTATCCCCGATAGCATCCTCTTCATTCAATGCCGGAATCACAATGGTCAGGCTCTTGGGGACAGCACGTCCCTCCACCTCCCTTAGCCGGGAACTCAAACTCAAAATGCGCCCCTTGGGAATTTGCATCAAAGAAAAATTACCCGGATTATCCAT
>PLSV01000237.1 GCA_003165235.1 Syntrophobacteraceae bacterium | reverse complement strand
CGGATCATGTACGGTTGAAAGAATGTTTCCTTTAAAGCCAAAAGCCTCGCCTGCGTAAAGATACCGTACAATCAGCGGCATACCTTTTCGCAGTTTCGCGAACTTGACAGGATCAGATAGACTGACAATAATGTAGTGGTCCGGTTCCATGCCGATGAGCTTGGATTTCATCTTCATGCCCAATGGTTCGCATTGGAGTGAGATGGATGTGCCTGGTAATGCTTTGATCCTATTTCCCGAGACGTAACTGGAGGAATCAGGCACTTGTATGAATGCGGCGAAGGCGTTTAGCAGTTCTTCATCAAAGGATAAAAACATTTCGTTTCTCGTTAGCTTAAGCGCGTCTCGCCGCGAGAGTGCTTTCTTATACACTCTTTCTGATGTTAGTGCATCGAACACATCCACGATGTGAGTCAACCGTGCCAAACGTGGTATTACATTCCCGGAAAGCCCCTCAGGGTAACCGGACCCATCCATTGCTTCGTGATGATAAAGCACAGCATCAAGTTGGTTTTTGGAAAAAACGTTCGTTTTTTTGAGCTGCTGATAACCCGATAGCGAATGTTGCTTAATAATCTCAAATTCCCATTTCTCAAGTCGTCCGGGTTTGTTCAGGATACTGTCACTGATTTTGTTTTTTCCAAGATCGTGGAAAAGAGTGCCAAGACCGAAATCGGATATTTCCGGCTTGCTCCAGCCCAGAAATTTGCAGAAAGACATCCCGAGTGTTGAAACTTGAACGCAATGGCTGAATGTGTAGTAATCTTTCGAAAAAAGACTAAGTAGGGCAGTGGCGGTGATCTCCTCAGACGTGATCAGTTGTGCAAAATCTTCGACGATTTGTTTGCCTATCAGAATACTCGATGCGCTCGGATGCTCCCTGAAAACCCGCTTTACCACAGCCTCTGCATTGTCAAATAACATCTGTGTTTTCTTCTCACTTGATACTTCCTGTGATTTAATAATCCTTTGAGATTGGGAGCTTAAATAATTGAGAAAGTCATTCTCGTCTTTGGGTTCAATGTAGATTGCATCGATTTCTTCATCAAAAAAAGTGCGACGATTTTCTTGGAGGTACTGCTCACCACGTACAAGCAACCTTTCGGGCCGAATTTCATCATCGTTCTCTAAAACTGCTGGAAAATAGAAATCGCAAGGCAGCGTCATTCCCGGAAAAAGAGATCGAACTTTCACGGGAATAAGATCGGACAAATTGAGCCCAAGATTTTTCTGATTTAGCTTCTCCTGTGAATCCATGCAGCAGCTCTCCTTAGGGCTAGGAAGCCGTGATGTCAATTTAGCTCGTTTATAAATTCGGCCTGAGCCAGTTTTCCCTTTAACAAATTATTTGGAACAAGATTGTTGCTAAGTTCTCTGTTCATGTCAAATGCCTTCAGCTTACGCCTTGAAGGATTTGTGAAGTCGACGCATCTTGCCAATCAATTGAATCCAAAAAACAGATCGACGCATAGCGCCTTATGATCTTAATGTGTGAATTCATCTAATCTTGGCTTCTGCGGCTGTCCCTTGAATGGGTGAGTTGTAAAGTCTGTCTTGGAATTGGTAGAACTGGTCCCGTTGACCTTTCTCTTGCAAGTTTCCGTGTGGAATCGTATAGTTTTGAGGGGTTTGTGGTTGTTCCAGAGGTTTTCATTCTGGCTTCAAACCCTTCCCCGCTCCCCCATTTTACTTTACGCGATATTATACTTGACATACCGTGCGTTAGCGCGGTAGCTAAGGGAACGAAGTGAAGAGTGATCCTAGCATATCTCGCGCTTTATTTGGTAGCGAACTTGAAGGGGATAAGGCGGTGAGATTCATTTACATTGATGAAGCCGGAATTTCTGCCAACGAACCCGTCACTGTAGTGGTCGGAATAATTGTCGATGCAGACAAGTACTGGAGGTTGGCCGAGGCAAAAATGAACCAGCTTCTCGAAGATGTTCCTGAATGTTTTCGGCAGGGTTTTATATTTCATGCAGCAACAATTTCGGGATCGAAAAAATATCATGAAAAGTGGGCCAAGAATGACAGGTTAGCCTTTTTACAGGAAATGATGTCAATCCCGAAGCAATTAAATTTGCCCATCTCGTTAGGTATCGCACATCGGAATGCTCCATTCCCAACCACTCATGCCCTTCCCAAGATGGCTAAGGAAAAGCTCCAACACATGATGGCATTTTATATGTGCATGCATAGGGCTGATGTATATCTTAGGATACGCGCCGGTCAGAATGAAGTTGCAACTATCGTTGCAGAGGATGTCCCTTCCATGCGGCGATTCTTGCGGATGTCATTGGAGTTGGTCCGGGACGATCCAACCCTACTTGAGCACGCCATAGACCCCAAGGAGCACGTTTCGCGGATAATAGACACGGTTCATTTCGCCGAAAAATCGCATGGGCCACTTTTGCAAATTGCGGATGCGTGTGCATATGGGTTCCGTAGATATTTTTCTAAGCAAAAGCATGGCAACGATTTTGTCAAATCCATACTCGGCGAACCTAGTAATATGGAAGCCTATTTCTATCCTTCTTGCGGTGGATCGCTCTTTGCTTTTAATTCAGGCTGATCCAAATGTATTCGCTTTGGTTTAATAATCCTCTTGCACTCTTGCTCAAATAGCTCTTTATCATTATCTGCTTTAGTCCGCTCGGCAGTTTTAATAAACCGAAATGCCCATCGATTTAAAGAGAGGCCTCCCATTTCGATCCTCCGTTGCACGGAGAAGCTATCACGGGCCTGAAATGAACTGCCCAGACCGCCCATCGGTATATTCCTTGCGTGTTTGATCGGGATAAAGGATAATCGTATGGGCTTTTGGGGTGTTCCACGAGTTTTCGGGCGAGGTCAGGGGCAACATGCCGGTGAGAATCTGTAGAATGCAGTAATCCGCTCATATCCAGTAAAGTTCGCTGGCACAAAATGTGGCTCAATCCCTCAATGTCTCGCGGCTAACGCTTTAACGAGACACTTTGTAAATTGTCCGGTTATGAAGCTCAGCATAAACTGTGACTCTCCTTGGTACTGACTTTATATTTCGCCTTTCATTTTCTGTAATGACATTTTACAATTCGGACACCAGTCTCCCATTGCACCATTCTCAATATAGGCACAATGCACTTTCTTTTTCCTACATATAGGACATTCTACGTCTTCTACGTCCTATAGCCACGCCACTTTATCTAGCGTGGCTCCACAGTTTGGGCACTTGCGCCTACAGCACCAAGTAGATTTGGGATCTACGGCAACCGCGCACTGAGGACACATCTTCTGCTACATTACGGCCTCCTTACTTGTCTCCACTGTACTTGTTCCCACTGTACTTTGCAAGAGACTCGCTAACGTATTCATTAATTCATTCACTTCCGATAACTTCATCTTATTCAGCGGTTGCCAGATGAAATTAATGAAAATTGAAAAGCCCACGCCGAGTGCTATGCCAAGGAAGATCAACACCCCTGCTGCTATAAACATTTCGTTGAACTTTCCTTTAAAAGCCCCAGCATCGACGAATATCCAGATGAGCAACGCGTATACCCCCAAAAAACCCACGCTCCCCAAATACTCATCCGACAGTTTAGATGTTCGCCTGAGTTTGAGCTTCACTATACCGATCTGATTATCGAGTGCGGCGATTTGCACAAGGAACCCCCAATTTAAGCCGCGCCTTACCGTTATGAATCGTTTAAATACCGGCCGATTGGCCTCCGTTTGCTTGTATTGATAGTCGTCTGCCTCTGGAAACTGTGATCGAAGATGTGCGAGGATTTTTTCAGTTGCCTCCTGAACGTTTTTGAGTCTATCCTCCTTGCCAACCTCCGCCAATGATATCATCATATCCATGGACGCCTCCTGATTACATAACGTGAATAAACATTAATTGTGCAATTGCGAAAGATATGAACCGCCGCCAGCCCAGCCTACAAGAAACAGTGACAAAATGCTCTGGAATTATTTGTCAAGCCATATTTTTTTCGGGAAGGGAATAACTGGACAATAGAGCGTAAATTGTCCCGCGTGTGCGGGTAAGCGGCCCGCAAAGCCTCAATTTTCCTAGGGCGGCAAAGTGGCAATACTAGACAAAAAGACAAACGGCCTGTGTTGCCGCAGAGTGTGCTTGTCTTTTTTGTCCAGTTATCGGGGTATAGGTCGGCCCGCATCGTAAAGCGTGGGGCGGGGTGGTTTTCAGAATAGGGACAATTTACGCTCATTTCGTCCAGGTGTGTTTTTTCCGTCCCGAATACCTGACAATCCCAAAGGGGGCTGTCTGCCTCACTTGTCACAATCAGCGGTAGTGGGAGAAAAAGCTTCCGCTTTCAGCCTCAGCTCGTACCTGCCCTTGCCAGTTTGGACGGCCTCCAGGTCAAGGTCGTAGTATTTCTTTGCTTCGGCTATAGCTTTCTCGGCCCTTTCTGCCTTTCTGAAGTTTTTGGAAAGATTGGGCGCCGGCTTGGCTGCTGGAAAGGTTAATGGGCTCGTTTCCTCGAAGGAGGCCCAAGCCACTCAGACAGGAGGCGCGGACAAGTCTGCAGCGGTCGCTCGGATCATCGTGGACGTGAATAAGCCTGCAGATCTCATCAGGGAAGGTAAAACAACCAAGGAGACACCTGAAGTGCTGTGTGTTTCTGAAAATGCGGCATCATCAAACTGTTTCCATATACAAAAAAAGCTTGGGTTGAGCAACAAGAATGTAAACCTCAAATATAACTTAAAATCTCTCAACAAGTGATGGTAGAATATAATCATTATCCCACCAAAGTCACATCAACTATTTCTGCTCCGAGTCTGTTATGAACTCGTCCCAATACCCTGGCGCAAATCGATTCAATTAGCCGCAAGCAGTTGATAGGAGGTTTTATCGATTATGGACATGCCATCCTTGGAACTGCCACCGATATCGCGCCACATTACTGAGCGAAAAAAATGGAGGACCAGATACGAAGAGCGCTCAGTTAAAAGGAGTTTCTTCTTCGCAAAATTCATCACCGTGTGAAAAACAATCTCCAGATCATGCTGAGCCTGCTGCGGCTTCAGTTGCGAAATGCAAACGATGATACGGCAAGAGCGCAGGAACTCACCGAGGTGGAAACAAAATGAGGTGTTCTGCAGCGCCGGCCAAAGTCTTACGGCCCAGGTCTTCAAGCGTTTTCCCCAGGGAGCGTCTTTTCCTGCTGCTCGACGACAGCCTTGTGCAGCCAATTTCTTGGATAAACGGGCCGCCAGGCATAGGCAAAACCACGCTTGTGGCAAGCTGGCTCGATGCCCGGCAAATACATTCTATTTGGTATCAGGTGGATGAAGGCGACTCCGATCCGGCGAGTTTTTTTTATTACCTGGGCCTGGCGGTGCAAAAGGCCAATCCTCGCAAAAGGAAACCTCTCCCTCTCCTTACGTCAGAATATGTACTTGGAATTCCGACATTTTCAAGGCGGTTTTTTGAAAATGCATACGACCGGCTGATCCGGATTTCCGACAGCGCCTCGCCCTTTGTAATAGTTTTTGATAACTGCCAGGAAGTTTCGGAAGGGGCTGAATTTAACAAAATAATAAATGCAGGCATTGAGCATGTCCCCAGCGGGATGAAATTCATCTTCATAAGCAGAAAAGACCCTCCGGAAACATTTGTCCGATTAATGGCAAACAGCCAGATGAAGACAATCGGCTGGGACGAGTTGAAGTTTACCCTGGATGAATCAAATGAGATGGTCCGCCTTAGGGGCTATGAGGCGGTGTCACTTGAAGTGCTTGGACAGCTTCATGAAAAAACCGATGGATGGGCTGCCGGAATCGTACTCTCTTTGGAGGGGGCAAGAAGCGGCGGCATCGAGTCGGTCCTGTCAAAGATGCACGATTCAAAGGAGATTTCACAATATTTTGCTAATGAAATATTCCACAGAGAAGAGCCGGCAGTACAGGATTTTTTGCTTAAACCTACCTGTTTCCACGGATGTCTGCGAGGATGGCTGAGGCCCTTACCGGAAACATCCACGCCCGGCGCATCCTATCGGACCTGAGCGCAAGAAATCTGTTCACTCAGAGGTTCGAATCGGAAACCGCTTTCTACCAGTACCACGCACTTTTTCGCAAATTTTTGCAGTTTAACGCCCATGAAGTACTCGACTCCTGGGACCTCGTGAATCTTGAAAAAAAGGCAGCCATGCTCCTTGAAGATAACGGGCAGCCGGAAGAAGCCTTCGAACTCCTCAAAAAGGCAGAGGCTTGGTCCGAAGCGGTTCAACTGATTTTGAAGCACGCGCCAAACCTTGCGGGCCAAGGTCGGGGGCAGACACTGGGCGGCTGGATAAAAGCCCTGCCCAAAGAAGACGTAGAGTCAGAGCCGTGGCTTCTCTACTGGAAAGGGGTATGCCTGCTCACCATCTCACCACCCGAGAGCCATGCCCTGTTTCGGAACGCATTCAACCTATTCAGGGCGGGGCGCGATATGGTTGGGATTTTTCTCTCCCTGTCGGGATTATTCGATTCGATAACCTATTCGCTTGGTACATACAATCCATTCGATGAGGAACTCGCCCTTTTCGACGAAGTATCGGACGAATACCCGGATTTTCCTTCACTGGAGATCGAAGCCCGGCTTACTGCCAACAAACTCTTCGCTATTGTTTGGAGAGATCTCTGCCATCCGGACCTGAAAAAGACGGTAGAACGGTCTCTTTCTATTTTGCCGATGGTCCATGACCACAACGTAAAAATGCAGCTCTTTCAAGGTTTGTGCTACCAATCTCTCATCCTGGGAGAGTTCCAGACCGCCCGATCGTTGATCGATTCAGTCGGTGGTCAGATTCGTAGTCTGGATGTCTTACCCCATGTCAAAATAGTGTTTAAAGTTACTGAATGCATCTTTTATAATTTCGGGGCGGAATTTCAAAAGACTAAAGAGGTAGTGAAAGAAGGCTTGGACCTGGCCTCGACAACCGGGATGCGCCTCATGGACAATCTCTTGTTAGGGCACGGGGCAACGGCGGCGCTGAACTCCGGAGATTTGGAAGCGACCGATTTTTTTCTTCAGAAGATGGCAAACCACCTGGCCCGAATGTCACCACATGACAGGTCTTTCTACTATCATCTGAACTGGTGGAAACTGTTTCTCGAAGGAGAATTTCCGAACTCTCTTTTCTGTGAGGAATTTTCTCTGAAATCATGCCTGGAGGCCGGTGCGCCTTACGCGCTCGCCATCACCCGGCTTTGCTGCGCCCTGTCCCTCCACGAACTAAAAAGATATGACAAGGCAATGAACCTTCTTGCCGAATCTCACGCCTTCGCGTCTTCAGCCCGCTCCCCGCTTTACGAATTCGCCTGTTTTCTCATAGAAGCCAAGTTCGCATTCGATAAGGAGGAAGATTCCGACGGGTTGATTGCACTCAGCAACGCCCTGTCCATCGGGCGCGACAAGGGATACATGAATACTCCTTTTTTCTGGATACCGGCCATGATGGCGGAGCTTTGCCAAAGGGCGCTTGAAGCCGGCATCGAGGTGGAGTATGTCCGGCGCCTTATCCGGAAGCGAAACCTCATGCCAGATCCTCCGCCCATCGATTGCGAGCAGTGGCCCTGGGCATTGAAAATCTTCACGCTTGGGGGATTTGCGATTGTACGGAATGATGAAGTAGTGCAATTTTCAGGGAAGATCCAGAAAAGGCCGCTGGAAATGCTTAAAATCCTCATTTCAAACGGCGGCGGTGAGTTGTCCGAAGAATACATCGCAGATCGCCTTTGGCCGGATGCAACCGGTGACTCGGCGCACAGCGCCTTCAAGATGGCTCTTTCACGCCTGCGGCGGCTCCTGGGAGTTGAGGGAGTCTTGCGTTTTAAGGAAGGAAAAGCTTCCCTTGACCCCCGCTACTGCCGCGTGGACGCACAGGCATTTGAAAAGGTCCTTGCTCAGTTTGAAAAAAGGATCGAAGAAGACACGGCCCGTCCTGAGGGAGAAATTTCAATGATCCTTCAGTTCGCTGAAAAGGCTGTCGCAATGTACAAAGGCCATTTCCTTTTCGAGAATGAAGGAAAGTTCTGGACTATCTCATACCGCGAGCGATTGAGAAGCAGATTCTCGCGCCTGATTACCAAGGTTGGCGATTTGCTGGAAAAAACAGGACAATGGGAAAAAGCATTGGAATTTTACCGGAAAGGGATCGAAAGCGATGACCTGTCCGAGGAATTTTATCAGCGCCTCATGATTTGCCATCGAGAGCTAGGCCGCCGTGCTAATGCGATGGAGGCTTACAATCACTGCAAGAAGCTGCTTTCCACAAAATTAGGAATCGAACCTTCCCAAAAAACCAAAGCTATCTATAAGACCCTGTAAAATACTTTAATCCTCGTCATTTTTTTTCAATTTTCCAAAAATCGGTTACCGATCCGTTACCGAGCGTGTGTCATTCAAGGGGAAAATCTAAAAGGGGTGGATTAATCAAGTCTCCAGCAAGCGTGACCCCAAACTCAGCGGCCATTCTTAGTGGATCTGGCTTGAATGGGTGGCAATGGCATTAGCGGCATGTCGGGAAAACTCGCACCTCAATAGCTGCAAGGAGGACCAGGATGACGGCAGAAAAGATCGAGTTAATCATTAAGGCGATTGAGTCCGGTGATAAAGATCTTGCTTTGAATGTGGCGAGATCGGAACTGGCAACCATGAACAAAGGAAGCCAGGTCAAGGAATTTATCAGCGATAGCGATGATTACCCGATGTTAGACGGAATGCTCCTTTGCAGCCACATGTAAGGCGCCTGGCAGGCGCCGGAGTTAGGGAGAAACAATACTGAGTTGTCCAGATTTCCTGGCGACGCCTCTCCGGACAACTCAGGAGCTTTTTTTGCTGGAGTTTGATTCTGAATGGATTTTTCATGATCTGTCAGTAGTCAAGCTTATGCTCTATTCCGGTTAGAAGGGAGAGAATTGCAATGGTCAGGTTTCAGAGATTCTGACAAGCCAAAAGCGGTAAGCTTCTTGAAGTAATCCGGTTCGCTAAGGAAGTTACTGAGTACATCAACACCAAGTACCCGCCGCTTTCGGTTCAAGCGTATAGCGAGACGTTCGGCGATATTAATACTATCTACTGGCATGGGAACTACAAGGATCTCGCCTCGATTGAGAGCATTCGCGCGCAACTCCTGTCAGATCAAGGATACTGGGCAATCGTAAACAAAGGAATGGAATGGTTCAGTGAAGGGAGCTTCTACGACACATTGATGAGTTCCGTATAATGTCGTTGGGTACATCTTTTCGCCTGATATCGAGAGGTGACACTCATGGGAAATTACCTCAACCAACTGAGGCTAAAGATACGGGAAGGGGAGTATGATGAACCTCTTGAACGGCTGTTCAATGTTACCCTGATTTCGGCGGTCCTGGGTTTTTTTACCGCTTACTGCATCATGTTCCAGTTGGGTTGTTTTGAATACTATTCTGACGTGTTGAAACCAGCTACGGGCATCGTATGGCCGGTTTTCCCGAATTGAGCGCCGACCCTTCTGATGCCCCAGACAGTCACCGTAATGCACTGAGAACGAAAATAAGTCGATGAATCAGGCCTCCGGCAAGCGTGAACCCAAACGCTTCGGCCACTCTTCAGGGATCGGCCTTAAATGGGTGTCGAAGGCGTAAGAGGCGTGCCGGGAGGACTCGCACCTCAAGAGATGAAAGGAGGATCAGCATGACTGCGGAAAAGATCGAATTGATCGTTAAGGCGATTGAGTCAGGTGATGTAGATACTGCCTTGAATGTTGCGAGATCGGAACTGGCAACCATGAACAAAGCAGGCGAGGTCAAGGAATTTATCAGTGATTACCCGATGCCCGAATCAATGCTCATTTGCAGCGGCATCTAAGGTGCCTGGCAGGCGCCGAAATTACGGGAAAACTATACTGATGGGCTCCTGATTTCCGGGCGACGACAGAAAAAACCTTTTCCGGCGAAGAGTTTCATATTAGCTCCGAAGAGATTAAAGATACGACTATGAATATGGATACAGTCGAACAGAAGCTCCTGATCATGGGAGTGGCCCCGCAGGTGTGGGGAAAGTGTCTGATGACATTTCCCGCCCTCTCAAACTAAAGGAACTGGAGGATAAAAACATTATCCAGTTTTGAGATGAAACGTTCTCCTTATGAGATCGAGTATGTCGCCAGTGTGAAGCCTCCAAAGGGAATTTTGGGTATCCCTTTGGGGGCCTTCTCGTTTTTTTGCTCCGTAGAACTTTTCTCTAAGTGAGAGCGGGCATTTCCGGATAGTAACTCTCAAAGAACGCTTTTGATTTGCCACAAGGGAGGAACAAACATCGTCGCATGGGTGAACAGGATTCCGGGAGTCCCGACTGTCGAAATTTATGAGAAAAGGTGCGAGGAGTGCGGGCACGAATTTCAGATTTTTCGGAAATGAGAGGTTTTATGACAAATAAGGAGGAAAAGATATTTATTCAAAAGAGTACACAGTCGCCTGGACTCGATCCATATTGCGAACCGGAGGATTGAATCAAAAGGCGTCCTGCCTCTTCCTTATTCCGGTAATGTTTCCTCGATCTCTTGAATCGATTTTACTTCGATTATGTCCCCTTTGCTGCTCTCGGTTATGATTCCGGTCACCTCGACTAATTTGCCGACCAATTTCGAGACGTCCTTTCCCTTGACGATATAATCTCCATCCTCGGCTTCGATCACGAAACCGGCACGGTGCTTCACTACGGTTCCCATCAGGGTCTCAGCTTTGGCGGCTGCAACAATCCCCGCAATACAGATTGAAAAAAGAAATGCGAGAAAAACTGCGGAAACAAAAATTTTGGTGAAACATTTAGCCATAAGCCTCTCCTGCGGTCCAAACACTATGCAGGCCCCTAAAAGAGCCGCCTGCCCAAACAGACCCTACGGCACAGCCGAAATACAAACGCCGATCACGGTTTTGTGAAAGAGAATTGTCCCATTGCCGGATATGTCGTCTAATATCCTTAATCCCTGCCGCATAAATTTTCAATTGAGAAAGTAAATTCGCAGGGTTTTAGCGGGTGCTCCCCAGGGGCAGTGCTGTGTCCTGAAAGGCACGAATCGGACCCCTTGACATACCACTTGTGTTTTTGATTCGTATATGGGAAGGTTCTATCGGCTGGCAGAGCATCTTGATAGGTTTCCTGGACGGTAGACGAGCCCAAAATGCCCATCGAGATCCGTTGGCGGTTATGTTGGCGTATTATTCGAAGCAAGAAGATTAAGCGGAATGAACCAGGTCTCCCGCAAACGCCCAACGCTCCAGGTAGACGTGGCGCGCGGTCGGCCTGCCCGCTACGCGCTCACACGACGCAGGGTGGTTATTTTTTTCGGTAGGGTACTATATAAATCTATCATACGAGGAGGGAGGCGCGCATGGGAAAAATACGGCTTAGTTCAGCATCTGCGGCTGTATGTCTGTTTTGCATTCTTTTTGGGGCTGGCCTGGCCGTTGGGGCCATTGACATTCCGGACAAATTGAAGGACATACCCCTTTATCAAGGATCCAAAGTTACACAGGCGATCAACATGGAAAACCATGCCATGATCGTAGCCTCTGTCAAGGCGAAGGCTGACGCCATTGCCGATTTCTACAAAAACATAATGGCGGAAAAAGGTTGGAAACTCGTTTTTCAGTCAGGGCAGGAAGATACAAAAATCATTCATTTCCAGAAGGATAAACAGGTCTTCCAGCTAACCGTCACCGGCGAAAAGAAAGCAGAAGAGACGACATATACACTGATGTTCGCTTCCCAGTAGAGGAAAAGCCGAATACTGAGGCGATTTTGAACCCCTGCCTTGTGGAGGGTGAAGTCAACTAGCAGGATTTACTCCCATCTCATTGAGCCGATCTGAAAGGACTGCTCGCGGGAATGAATTGGCGGCCAGTCCTTTTACACGTCCATATTCTTCCAGACCTCCCCAAGACCATGAGGGGCGGGAAACGAGCTGTTAAGCAAGGGGATGGCCGCATGTCCTCATATTGGCCAAACTGGTCTGCTCGGCATTTCTTCCTGCGGGTGTTGATTGGCATATCCTGTGATTTACGGACATTCGGCATTTCAAGAGTTTTGCCGGATGGAACCCGACCCGGAAATGCGTTTTGCCTCCAGTTGGGGTCAAGTTGATGCATTATTGAGACTGCGGTCAAAAATCTACCCGAAATCGTCCAATTTGCTTTTCACAGCAGTAGAGAGTTTTGAAACGGCCTCTGTTGCCCGCTAATAATGCTATGTAGCTGTTTGCAACACTTTTTGATATGGATAATCCTAAAATTGCGGCGTCTTGACTCGAAAATATCATATCGATTTAGGAAGGAGATGTCATGAGTGGGCACATTGAAAGTCATGAAATCACCAGTCTGATATTCGATAGTCTGTCAAGAACGGCGGTAACGCTTCTCACGGATTCGGAAGATAGAATCATAGCCCTAAGCGACCACTATGTCAGGATACTGAACCGCAGGAAGAAAGATATCATTGGCCAGGCTGTTTCCAAGATCATCCCTAATACGAGGCATCCTATGATCAGGAAAGCGGGTCAACCGGATTCCAAGCTGTTTACGCTGGCCAACGGCGAAACTGTAATCGCACACTATGTCCCGCTCATCAAAGATAATAATATCCTTGGGGTATTGTCTTACACCTCAATGAACACCATTAACTTTATGAGCACCATTTCCACGTTGGATCTGGTGCGGCGTTTAAGTGATGAGTTGAATCAATTCAAGAAAGAATTGCAGAAATTGAGAGGGGCAAAATACTCTCTGAACAATATCATTGGCTCATCAGAAGCGATAACGGAAGCAAAAGAACTTGCAAGGAAGGTGGCTCAAACGAAATCGACTGTCCTCATTACCGGTGAAACGGGAACAGGGAAGGAATTGTTTGCTCATGCAATCCATCAGGCGAGTCCCCGCAGGCATCAGCCATTCATTGCCTTGAATTGCGCCGCAATTCCCAAAGACCTGATCGAATCGGAGTTGTTCGGCTATGAAGAGGGTGCATTCAGCGGCGCCCGAAAGGGCGGCAAGCTCGGAAAATTTGAGATGGCGCACCAAGGGTCATTGTATCTTGATGAGATCGATCAACTTCCGCTTCCGCTGCAATCAAAGTTATTGAGGGCTATTCAAGAAAAAGAGGTTGAGAGAATAGGAGGGACAGGAACCATTTGCACTGACATCCGCTTGATCTGCACATCGAACACAAATTTAATGGAACTTGTCGAAAAAGGTGAATTCCGCGAGGATTTATACTACCGCGTTCATGTGGTATCGCTCCAAGTTCCTCCGCTCCGGGAGCGGTTGGACGACATTGCCGAACTGGTAAATCATTTCATTGCAAAAATAAACAATGGACTGGGCCTCAATATCCAGGGCGTGCACAAGGACGTCCTGAAATCATTTGCCCGATATCGTTGGCCTGGTAACGTCCGGGAACTGGAACATCTTCTGGAGAGGGCCGCAAATGTCGCCCTTTCAGGATATCTGAACGTTTATCATTTTGAACGATTTGTACCGAGATTGCTTGATGGAACTCCCAGCAAGCCTATCAAAAAATTCGCCAATTTAAACGACCTGAGAATTAAGTTGGAAAAAGACGCGATCATCAACGTTTTAAAGACGACCAAGGGAAATAAGAAACGGGCCGCTGAAATATTGCAGATCGACAGAAGCGTACTCTATAAGAAAATAAGTCGATACAAGATCAATGCTAAAGGAAAACAGGCAAGCGAGGGAATGTAGCTAATATCTACACACCATTTTGTAGCTATTCACTGCAACAATTGAGGTTCAATGTGCCATCTTATTGAAAACACTGGGCCTTTTTTATTGGCATGTAACGTGCGAAACCATCACTCCGGCAGGGCTTTGTTTTTCTTCATTCATCCTGAAAGGAAGGGAGGATTCTAAATGGACTGGAGTGTTATTGGAATTA
>PLSV01000142.1 GCA_003165235.1 Syntrophobacteraceae bacterium | reverse complement strand
TCACACTCCCAAATCGGTGTGAGGGGATTTTTTGTTTTGAAACCGCCAACGAACTGGCGCGTCAATATCAATTGTAAATTACCCTGGACGCTTAGCCGTGCTGTTGGTTCTCCCCGGCGGTAGCTTACGGGGATTAACGCGCTTGATCAACCATAGTCCAATCAGGAGGATTTTTCTGCTGATCGAGAGTTCAACCGGTTCTGGAGATTTCCAGAAAAAGTCACATTCTTCGGACCCGAACAGCCGGCAAGGATTGGATCGGAGCGGATAAATAGAACACAGGCCGCCGCCCGAACCGTTGTCTTCCCAAAGAAACGGGCAAAAGCGGTGGCCGCGCCCCAGACCGTCGGCAAAAATCTCACGCCAGCGTCCCGGAAGTGCGCCAGGGGCGGGGAAGTCCGGCATCCCGCTTGCAACCTCGCAGCATAGGCCACATCTATTGCAATAATCTGGCGCATTCATGTCGAGCACGTTTAGTATTGGTATTTGCACCGCCCCCTGGTTTTTTCTCCAATTTTTCACCTCATTAAATATCGCGATTCGCTCCCTTACCATCCTTAAGGCCCGCACTTGTCTTGCGCGAGGGGACAGAGTTGTCCACCACTTCTCGCGTTTCAGCCATCCCAGGTTGCGGAGCACATAGTAAAGCGGGAATCCGGGGGCGCATAGGCCCTTTACAGCCGCGTTTCCGGCAGCCCCTTTTCTTTTGAGAGACCGTTTCAGGCGAGTCGAATCAAATAATTTGCGGTTTTTCACTGCTCTTTTTAGCCAGGTGAGGGTAATTAATTTCGGCTTCCGATGGACGTAGATACAAAGGCGAACTGGATCTGGGGTCGTCGGATTCACCTTTGACAAACCTTCTTCTGGCGAGTTCTCCAATAGAGGCCGCCCGAATTAGATGAAAAAAGGCCGGGGGCTCCAAAACCAGCTCCCCGAGCTTTCTTCTTAGAGTGTTGTGGTATGTTGTCCAACCGTCCCCGCAAAATATAACAGGCTGGGAGACTTTGTTGATTAAGCTCTCGGCGAGTCGTGAGGGAGTCATAGCTGAATGTTGAATCTCGATACCTAGTCCGCCTTTGCCATCAGGCCGGTAAAGAGCGCAATAGACTTCACCCTTTCGGGCGTCGAGAAGAGCGCATATCGGATTCATAGAGAAGCAGAAGGGCAGGGCCAGCGCGTCAAGTGAGCAAATGGAAGCATAAGCCTTGCCCCTGACCCACGCGAGCACTTTCATTGTGGCCATTCCGATCCGAAGGCCGGTAAAGCTCCCCGGCCCGCTCGCCACCGCAAATGCGTCAATGGTTTCCAGGTCCCACCCCGCCTCACGGATAAGAGAATCAATTGATTTGAGCAATCTTCTGTTGTGTGTGTTACCGGACCTGAGCGTCCATTCGGCTGTCAGGTTTTCATCATCGAGTAGCGCCAGACCACCCGACATTGTAGAGGTATCGACTGCAAGAATTCTCATCGTATAGGAGACTGCCGCCCCAAAAGCTTTGCGACACGAAAAAAGAAAGCGCCAGGACCGATTGGCGCTTTGCTGAACCAGCGGCTGTAGATCGTCGTTTTCACAACCGGGACAATAGATTGTGGAGCCAGGAAGTGATCGTGGACCAGTCGAGCCGCATTATGTCATTGTAGAAAACCACCACCATGAGGGACAGAAGAGCGACTAGTCCCACCTTTTGAGCGATTTCTATTTTTTTCAAAGAAAGAGGCCTGCCAAGGACTGCTTCGATCAGGAAAAAGAAAATGTGGCCCCCGTCGAGTACAGGGATGGGCAAAAGGTTCAGGACGGCCAGGTTTACGCTGATAAGGGCCATGAAGTTCAACAGCTCGAGAACGCCCTTCTGGGCCTGCTTTCCGGCCATCTGTGCGATAAGAATCGGCCCGCCCAGGGTGTCCAGCGGCACTATCCGCTCTATCAGCTTCACAACCGTGAGAAAAAAGAGCTTGCTCAGGTCGTAAGTGCGGACCAGGGCGTAGTAGCCGGCCGCAAGCGGATTGACCGATCTTACGATCATAGTCTCTGAGGCGGCGATGCCGATCAGAGGACGCCTGATCGTTTCACCGAACAGGTTCTTCACCTCATTGATTTTGGGCGTAACCGTTACGGCGATTTCAGAATCGGCTCGCTTTACACGTATATCAAGAGAATTGCGACCGAGTTTTTCAATGGATTCGGAAAGATCTTCCCAAGTACTGATCGACCGGCCGTTGATCGAAAGCACTTTGTCTCCAGCCTGCAAGCCGGCCTGCTCTGCAGGCGATCCGGGATTGACGGCGCCGATCTCGGGCGATAGTTCGTGAATTCCGGAAAATGCAAACAGGAAGGTAAAAATGAGGATCGCTGCAACAAAGTTTGAGAGCGGCCCCGCCAACACAATCGCCAGCCGTTTTATCACACTTTGCGCGGAAAAAGCGCCGGCCCTCTCGGCTGAAGACAACTCTTCCTCTGAATCCTCTCCGAGCATTTTGACATAGCCACCCAGTGGCACCAACGAGAGGCGGTATTCGGTGGCGCCTCGGGTGATTCCAAATATTTTCGGCCCAAATCCCAGCGAAAACCGGAGCACGGTCACCCCGGCGCGTTTAGCCACCAGGAAATGCCCCAGTTCGTGCACAAAGATGAGAATTCCAAGAACTATTACGGTTGCGAGCACAACTGTCAACAAGTGCAGCACCTCACTTCAACGAAGGATTATTCGTACAAATTAGAAATATAAATCTTAATTCCAATTTAGCCCTATGTTTTTGCCCCGCGTGCAATAATAATTTTTGACGCCTCTTCGCGCGCCCATGCGTCAGCCTGAAGGATTGCCTCCAGGTCAGGCTTAGCGCAAGGGTTGTGGGCAGACATAACTCCATGGATCACATCAGGTATATCGTAAAAAGCAATGGTTTTCTTAAGGAAAGCGTGCACCGCTATTTCGTTTGCGGCATTAAGGACGGCAGGCATCGTCGATCCTTTGCGGCAAGCCTCGTAAGCCATGGGCAGGCAAGGGAATTTTTCTTCATCCGGAGGGTAGAAGGAAAGTTTCTGAAGACGGAAAAGATCGAGCCTGGGGCCCGCTATCGGGAGGCGCTCGGGATAGGCGAGAGCATAGGCTATCGGTATTCTCATATCCGGAACTCCCATCTGCGCAATAACCGAGCCGTCAACGTATTCGACCATGGAGTGAACGACGCTTTCGGGGTGAATATAGACTGATATACGCTCGATGGGCACGTCGAACAACCAGTGGGCTTCGATTGCCTCGAGTCCTTTGTTCATTAGGGTCGCCGAATCAATTGTGATCTTGGGTCCCATCGACCAGTTGGGATGGCGAAGAGCGGCTTCGGGAGAAACTGTTTCCAGATCTCTTCTGGACTTATTGAAAAAAGGGCCTCCGGAGGCTGTAAGAAGCACCCTGTCGAGAGCCTCCCTGTGGTTGCCCTGAAGGGCCTGGAAAATAGCGCTGTGTTCGCTGTCCACGGGGAGGATTTTTACGTTGTTGGCCGCTGCGGTCCCTGTTACGATCTCGCCGGCAGCAACCAGGGTCTCCTTGTTGGCTAGCGCGATGTTCTTCCCGGCCTCAATTGCGGCAAGCGTAGGTAAAAGACCGGCAGCGCCTACCATAGCAGATACCAGCATATCCGACTCGGGGAATGCGGCTACCCTGCAGTACCCCTCCTGGCCATAAAAGATTTCGGGAAAGCAAGCGGACTTGCCGGCGAGAAGATTTTCGAGGTCGCATGCCACCTGAGAGTCAATTACGGAAACCAGCCGTGGAGAAAACTCCACTATCTGCTCAAAAAGAAGCGCCGCGTTGGAACCAGCCCCGAGGGCAACGACCTCAAAGCGGTCTGGAAACTGTCGCACTACTTCGAGCGTGCTGCGTCCTATCGAACCTGTGCTGCCGATTATCGATATCTTTTTTTTGGTCATGTTCAACGCCGTATCAAAATCCGTTATATCTACCCCGGAGGGGCCCATTGTAATAGCGCCCACAAAACCGGGAAAGCGAAAATCAGGGAGTCCAGCCTGTCGAGCACTCCTCCGTGGCCTGGAAGCAGTCGGCTTGAATCTTTCTTGCCCGAGTTGCGCTTGATCATGGACTCGATCAGGTCTCCGACCTGTCCGATGGCTGCGACTGTGAGGCTAAAAAAGAAAAGCCTTGCCAGGGGCACATTTCTCAAAAAAAACAAGCCGATAATCGATCCGGCGATTATACTCAAAAGAAGCCCGCCGATAGCGCCCTCAATCGTCTTCATCGGGCTAACTGCCGGGTAGAGCTTGTGGCGGCCGATCCGCAGTCCCGTATGATAGGCGCCGGCGTCTCCAGCAACGATCACCGCCAGTAAAAACAAGATCCAGAACTTGCCCTGCGGCGCCTCCCCGATAAGGAGGGCAAATGAGATGAAATAGGGCAGATACAGCCATGCGAATGAGAGAAGAGCAATCCGCCTGAGTTCATCGCAATCAAGGGGAGCAGAAATCATCATAAGGCAAAGTGCTGCAAAAAACGAGACAAAAAGGGCGAAATTAAGGCCCGTGATTCCCCAGAGGTAAGCTCCGAAGGGCATTAAGAGTCCGGCGGCAAACGAAAAAAGTCGCCATTTCCATGAAAGAGGAACATGGAAGAGGAGACCGTGCAGCTCCCACAAGCCGATTGTAGTCACGAGGCTGACAAGCAGCCACCAGCTCCAGGTGGGACCGGCCGCTATACATACGAGAACCGGCAGGCCGACCAGTATCCCGGTAACCCAGCGCTGAATGAAGGAACTTGATTTCAGGGAATCAGGCATGAAATTTCGGCGAATGCTGCATCCGGACCGTTGTTGGATATTGGACGTTCATGCTGAGGCATCGAAGAGCATGAGCGCCCAGGTGATTCGTCCTCCCCATGGGCGAAGGGTTTCATGAGGATGCGAACTTTCGAACTTAACAGAGTCATATTTTTGGGTTCGGCGATCAGGGCCATGTCCCAGGATTATTGTCCGGGGCAGGCGCCCGCCTCGCGGAGCGTCGAGACACTGCCTGCGCGACCCCGCCGGCTTACCGTAAGCTCGAACCTGAAAGCGCAATATCTGTTGTCGCGCCCTCGTCTTCGACCGATAAGCCATGGCGCTCCCTTACCTGTTCGCTGGTGCGTCCGAATCGCCGCTCTCTTCTCTGAAATTCCTTGAGCGCTTCGATAAAGTCTGCTTTTCCGAAATCGGGCCACAAAACCTCTGTAAAATAAAGCTCTGCATAAGCGATTTGCCAAAGCAGGAAGTTGCTCACGCGTATTTCCCCCCCTGTTCTGATGACGAGATCAGGGTCAGGAAGATCGGCGCCGTAGAGGTAGCGTGAAAAGAGTTCGGTAGAAAGCTGGCTTGCTCCCCATGCGCCAGTCATGGCGTCGGCAAGAAGAAGTCTTGCGGCCCGCGTGATCTCCTGCCTGCCCCCGTAGTTCAGGGCGAGACTCAGGACAAGTCTGTCAAAATGCGCGGTCTTATTCTCGGCGATGGAGAGTTGCTCCAGGACGGATGCCGGAATGCCGTCAAGGTCGCCGATATGGTGCAAACGTATCTCTTTGTCAATAAGTTCGTTGAGTTCCGACTTCAGATATTTTGAGAGTAACTCCCAGAGAGCTTTGACTTCTTTTTGAGGCCGATTCCAGTTTTCTTTGGAAAAGACGTAGAGGGTCAAATAACCGATACCCAATTCACGGCAGCAGGTCACAATCGAGCGCGCACTCCCGGCACCTTTTTTGTGCCCGAAAATTCGGTTCCTCACTTTTTGCATGGCCCAGCGGCCGTTGCCATCCATAATGATGGCCACATGCCGCGGAAGGCGTTCCAAATCAAGTTCCATTTAAGTTTCCAGGACTTCTTTTTCCTTAGCGCCGTAAACTGCGTCGATCTTCTTCACATAGTCGTCCGTAATCCTTTGAATTTCATCCTGTGCGCGAAACTGTTCGTCTTCAGACACTTTCTTGTCTTTTTTGAGATCTTTGATCTTTTCATTTATATCACGCCTGATGTTTCTGACCGCGACTTTGGATTCCTCGGCTCTTTTCTTCACCACTTTGACAAGATCGCGACGGCGCTCGGCGGTAAGCGGCGGAATATTTATCCTGATAGCTTTACCGTCGTTCATCGGGGTTAGTCCCAAGTCGGATTTCAGTATGGCTCTCTCTGTTTCGCCAACCACCGAGGAGTCCCAGGGTTGAATCACTATGGTGCGCGGATCGGGTATGGTCAGGGTTGCAAGCTGGCTGAGCGGGGTCGCAGATCCGTAGTAGTCGACCCTTATCCCATCAACCAGCGAAATTGAAGCTCTTCCCGTTCGAAGCTTTTTGTACTCGGATTCCAGTGTCTCCACTGCTTTATTCATGCGGTCGTCAAGATCACGATAAATGTCATCAAGCATAAGAAGTTTCCTCCACCACAGTCCCGACCTGCCTGCCGAGAACAGCCTTCCTGATGTTGCCCCTTATATTGAGATTGAAGACAATGATGCGCATTTTCTCTTCTCTGGCCAGGGATATGGCCGTGGCGTCCATGACCTTGAGGTTCCGGTTGAGGACTTCGGAAAAGCTGATGCGCTCGTAGCGCAAGGCCTGGGGGTTCTTGACCGGGTCGGATTCATATACCCCGTCGACTTTGGTCGCCTTCATCAATACTTCGGCGCCGATCTCGCTGGCCCGAAGCGCGGCAGTCGTGTCGGTCGTAAAAAATGGAAGCCCGGTGCCGGACGCAAAAATTACAATTCGCCCTTTTTCCAGATGCCGGATAGCTTTGCGCCGAATGTAGGGTTCGGCAACTTCTTTCATATCAATTGCGGACAGGACCCTGGTGGGAATGCCGAATTTTTCCAGGGCGTCCTGCATTGCAAGGGCGTTCATCACGGTCGCCAGCATGCCCATGTAGTCTGCAGTGGAACGGTCCATGCCGCCCGATGCGGCCGAAACTCCACGAAAGATGTTCCCACCCCCGATGACGAGCGCAATCTGAATGCCCAGCTTGTGCACTTCCGAAATCTGCTCGGCAATTTCGCGCAACACTCGCGTGTCTATTCCATAGGGCTCAGACCCCATTAGCCCTTCGCCGCTCAGCTTGAGAAGTATTCTGCCGTAAACCGGCTTTTCCTCTTCGCCCATCAGGGTTTGCTCCAGTCTCGATTCGCAAATGCGGCCCTGTGACTATTCACCAAGCTGATACCTGCAAAACCGGCGCACCTCTATTTTTTCGCCGATTTTCGCGATCAGTTCATTCAAATAATCCTGGATAGTCTTGTCCGGATCACGAATATACTTTTGCTGCATCAGTGAGTTTTCTTCGTAGAATTTCCGCATTTTCCCGTCAACTATTTTCTCAAAAATACTTTGAGGTTTTCCGGATTCCTGTGCCTGAGCCAGGTAGATAGCGCGTTCGCGCTCAACGATATCCCGTGGGATCTGTTCTGGATTTACTCCCAGCGGGTTTGCCGCCGCTATCTGAAGGGCGACATTGCGCACGAATTCACCAAAATCTTCGCTCTTGGCAGCGAAATCGGTCTCGCAGTTTACTTCCACCAGGACCCCGATTTTTGCGCCGCTGTGGATATATGCGTGAATCAGACCGTCGGCTGCTTCCCGGCCGGCCCGCTTCATTGCCCTGGCAAGTCCTTTTTGACGCAGCAGATCAATTGCCTTTTCCATGTCGCCCGAAGCGTCCTGGAGCGCCTTCTTACAGTCCATCATACCCACGTTGGTTCTCTCTCTGAGTTCTTTTACCATCCCTGAAGTGATTTCCAATTTCTTCCTCCTGTATAACAAACCTATCTATTCCTAAATCCAGGATTTTATTAGGGTTTGCGACGGCCTCCGGCATCCCGCTAAAATGATGCGGGAGGCGAGTCCGGGACCGGTATCCGGAAGGACAGGAGCCCCGAACGTCTGTGGGCGCGAAGCTCCCAGTCTGCTTATTCTTCCCCTTGGTTGGTCTGCACAGGGTTTATAATCTCGACAACCGGACCTGTTTTCTCCTGCCCCAAAATCTGCCCGGCTGGAACTTCTTCCAGTTCGACGCCCTTGTCCACATCTGCCTGCTGAACCTCGGAGAATTTCTCCCGGCCTTCTACGCAAGCGTCGGCGATCTTTGAGGTGACTAGCCTGATTGCCCGGATTGCATCGTCGTTTCCCGGAATAGGATAGTCGATCACATCGGGATCGCAGTTTGTATCCACAATGGCGACAACCGGCATACCGAGGCGGTTTGCTTCCAGGACGGAGATGTTCTCACGTTGAGTGTCCACCACGAAAAGCGCGCCCGGAAGTCGGTTCATCTTCTTAATGCCGCCAAGGTTTTTTTCAAGCTTTTCGCGCTCGCGCTGAAGCCCGAGGATCTCCTTCTTTGGAAACCGGTTGATGCCTCCGTCTTCGACCATGGAATCGAGTTCTTTGAGGCGGTCGATTCTTTGCTTGATTGTCTTAAAATTGGTGAGCATCCCGCCCAGCCACCGCTGGTTAACAAAAAACATCCCGCAGCGGTCGGCTTCCTCCTGGATGGTGTCACGGGCTTGTTGCTTGGTGCCGACGAAAAGAACGCTCTCGCCCGAGGCTACGGTATCGACTACGAATTGGTAGGCGGTATTGAAAAGCCTGACGGTGCGCTGCAGATCTATGATATAAATACCGTTGCGAGCGCCAAAGATAAAGGGTTTCATTTTGGGGTTCCACCGGCGGGTCTGATGGCCGAAATGAACCCCTGCTTCCAGTAACTGCTTCATCCCAACAACTGCCATAGGTTGGCTCCTTCTGGTTTTGCCTCCGCCCCTTTGCATCCGGGCCGCGCATTGACGACCGGACACCAAAAGGTAAAGGGGAGTGCGAATTTTATTTAACAGAATCTTCTAACATGTTCCAAATGTTCGAGCAACGAAAAAAGCTTCCCCCTAATTACACGCACAACAAAGTGATATTGTTCCAAATCAAAATTTGGAGTCCATAGTTAAGAGATAATATCTGCTTCACGTTTCTAACAGAGGCTTTCTCAGATGAAATGGAAAATAGCCACATTCAACGTAAACGGCGTTCGGTCGCGTGAGCGCGTGGTCGTGTCGTGGTTAGACCAAAACAGACCCGACGTTCTGTGTCTCCAGGAGATAAAGTGCCAGGATGCGGAGTTCCCGCTTGATTCTGTGCGGGAGGTCGGCTACGAGGCAAGCGTGTGTGGACAGAAATCATTCCATGGAGTGGCGATTCTTAGCACGCGCAAACCTGAGGAGGTTAGGCGAGGGTTCGGCGATGGAGGGTCGGATGCCGAGGCCAGACTGATTGCCGCAAAAATTGATGGAATCTGGATTTTCAATACCTACGTTCCCCAGGGCAAAAGCCCCGATCATCCAGCCTTCCAGATCAAACTGGATTTTTTAGCCAGGCTTAAAAACCTTTTCGGCCGAGAATACAGGCCGTCCGACCCAATTATCTGGACAGGGGACATCAATGTTGCGCCGGAGGAAATAGACGTTTTTTCGCCAGGAAGAATGGACGGGGAAATAGGGTTTCACCCTCTGGAAAGACAGGCGCTTGCCGAGGTGGTTTCCTGGGGATTTATCGATCTTTTTCGAAAACACCATCCGGACGCTCGCCAGTTCACCTTCTGGGATTACCGCCTGCCCCAGAGTTTCAACAGGAACCTGGGCTGGAGGCTGGATCATATCAGGGCTACCGAACCTGTCGCCAAAGCCTCGATTGACTGCCAGGTGGACGCCGATCTGCGCGGCCAGCCCAATCCCAGCGATCATACTCCCATATGGGCCGAAATTGAGCTGGGCGGCGTAGGCCCAGGAATTTGACGTTGGATGCCGGATAGTTTAAAACACGGGACGTCCGGATCGATGATCCAAAACCCGGCATCCGCCTCGTATGATAAACTTATATAGTACACTACGAAAAAGAATAACCACTTTGCGTCGTGCGAGCGCGTAGCGGGCAGGCAGGCCGCCGCCATTCTCGACGCTATCCCTTCATGACCTGTCTATGATCACTGTCCATGACCAGAGACGGGGCGTTCGCGGGAGGCCTGGCGCCCAACAACCACTTGTCAGCAGAGTTGCCCGGTCACCTGCTCGAGCACATCCGCCACGTCCTGGATATTGCGTATTTTAACCGCTTTTTGTCTCAGCGCTCTTGTGCCCGGCACATGCTGGAGGTACCAGCACAGATGTTTTCGCATTTCGATGATTCCACGCTCGCCTTTCAAATTGGCTGAAAGCCTTGCGTGTTCCATGGCCGTCCCGCAAACGTCTTCAGCGCTTGGCCTTCCATTCGGGTTGCCGGTGTAAGCTGTTTTCAGCCACTTAAAAATCCACGGATTTCCGAGTGCTCCTCTTGCAACCCCCACTCCGTCAGCCCCCGTTTTTTCGAGCAGCGCCACTGCCTCAGCCGGACTTTTTACCCCGCCGTTTGCAAGGATTATCCCCTTGAAATGGGCGCGGGCGTTTCGGGTCGTCACGATATCGTTTGGTCCGGAGAAACCCTGCGCGTACGATCTGCCGTGGATCATTATGGACTTGATGTCCAGGCCGTTGATGTAATCAAGGAAGTTGAGAAGACCTGCTTCTTTGACGCTGATCCTGGTCTTTATTGATACTGGCAACGGCGTATTTTCGATGACGCTCAGAATAACCTCTTTGGCCAGGGCCGGATTTGTCATCAGGGCCGCTCCCGCTCCCTGCTTGAACACCTTTGGAATAGGACAGCCGAAATTTATATCGATCCCGTCAGGCTTGATTTCCCGGCTCACAAATCGGGCGGCGGATGCGAAATGTTCGGGGTTGTTGCCGAAAAGCTGGACGACGTAAGGGCGCTCTGAATCATTGAAACGCATAATCCTCAGCGTGGATTCCGGTTGATATGCAAAGGCGGTGGAACTCGTCAGTTCGCTGTATACGATATCTGCCCCGAAACCTTTGCATATCCGGCGAAACGCGCTGTCGGTTATTCCGGAAAGGGGCGCCAGGGCAAAAATAGGCTTTCTTAATGATGTCCAAAAGTTATTCATATTCTCAATATAGTCCGGGAGTTCGGATTGGCGCCGGATAATGTCCGCCGTTGCTGAGAGACGGAGAATAAACCCAGTAAGTCATAGTATAAGAAAATTGGCCGCCAGTGACAAGGCCCCTTCAGCTCCATCGCAAACTATGGCGCAAGTTGCAACGCCTGCTCCTCTGTCGAGAAATCGGCCGACCTGGAGTGGCTACTTGGCCGGCCGGGTCTTAACATAAAAGATGCAGGGATCACGTTGCGTGAATTGGTCATGACAGTTTGTTGGAGGGACAGTGGAGGTTAAGATAAGCTTGACAAAAGATGCTTTTGAGGCCGGTGGTTCCGGGTCCTTTCAGGATTTGAAGATTAGACCCACCCAGGGATTTTTTACGCAACAGCTTTTGATGTTCAGCGCTGAACTGCTTGAGGCAATCCTGATTACCTCCAGGTCGAGATGGTTCCAGTTGATGGGCATGGTGAACTATACCTCCGGTTTCATGGCGCCATCGTGGACCGCCATGCAGTATTTTTCCAATCTCGAAAAAAATGGCTCGAACGGCGGGTATTCATTTGAGTCCGCTCTTGATTTCATCGAACTTATGCTCTTCGAGATGCAACTCGCCACCAGGGGCGCCATGGCGGACATGTCAGCAATGAGTAATTACCACGTCGGCGAGATGTTGGATGCGCTGGCCGCGTTCAAGAACACTCTACTCAAAAAAAACGATGAAGATTTGGTCGGTTTCTCCGAAAGACAACTCCGCCTGATGGATATGGTGGTCAACATCTATCCGGGCGCCGTTCGGGAAATCCAATCAGAGTTTGGATTTCATTTCGATAACGGCAGGTATGTCAGGGTTGCTGAAACAGATCGGTTCGAACTCTACCAGGTCCTTCCCATTGATAAGACGATCAAGGTGCGCGAGAATGGCAAGCCGGTCCTGGTAATTCCTCCATATGTTCTTGGCGCAAATATATTGGCTTTTTTGCCCGGTGAGAACAGAAGCTATGTTCACGCATTCGCGAATCTGGGAATTCCTACCTACATTCGTCTGGTCAAGGATATAGACAAAAATCCCGCCGTACAGCTTATGAGAGGTGAGGATGATGTCCTTGACACGCGCTATTTCGCCCAACAACTCGTGGCAAGGTACGGAAAGCCGGTAACCCTGAACGGGTATTGCCAGGGGGGATTCATGGCGGCCCTCGGCATTATGTCCGGAGAATTGGACTCTCTGGTTGACGCTCTCATAACCTGCGTGGCGCCAATGGATGGGTCTCGCAGCAAGGGGCTTGTCGAATACATCGAGCATTTGCCGCATCATTTCAGAGACCTGGGGTATGCCCTCAAGACTCTGCCAAATGGAAACAGGGTCGTTGACGGAAAAGTTATGAGCTGGGTCTATAAACTTAAGAGCATCGAGAAGGAGTCCCCCATCTACAGCTTTTATCGCGACGTGATGCTGTTCAACATTGGCGCCAAGAAACCGCCGATCATCAATAAGGTGACTGCGGCTATCAAGCATTGGCTGACCTATGATATTACAGACATTCCGGTTGAGATCACCAGGCTGAGCTTCGATTCTTACACAAACCCCGTGGCCGGGGACGGGACGTTGCCGGTCAGGCTGTTCGGGCGCAGCCTTAATTTCAAGCGGATCAGGGAAAAAGGGATCAAGTGGCTTATTTGTATCGCCGAACAGGATGAACTTGTAGATGAAAGCGCATCCCTGGCGCCTTTGGACTACGTGGACGCCGAAGTAACGACATTTCCAAAAGGGCACACGGCGATCGCTATTCTATGGTCCTCACCTGCTTCCGAATGCCCCATTCACATAAAATTGGATAAAGAGTCGTGTGCGAAAGATGGCTCACGCGGACCGGTGCGCTTCCAGCTTGACCTGGAAGAAGCCGGTCTCCCATGCCCGGTTCAAGAAGCGCTCAGTTCGCGCCCTGGCAGTGAACGGCTCGACTCGTGACCTTGTTTCCTAAACCAGCCTGATCTCCGGATGATCGCTGCTTTCGACCTTTCCGATCACGGAGGCGGAACTTACTTCGGCGCCCCTTAATTCGTTGAGAATGATTTCCGCCAGGGATGCCGGAACGGACAGGAGCAGGCCCCCGGAGGTCTGAGGATCGAAAAGCCACTCATGCTGCTCCTCGGAGAGCCGGGCAGAGATATGCAAAAAATCCTCGACGAATTTCTTGTTCGACCTGTTGCTGCCCGTCGTTTCACCTTTGCGGTACATAAGTACGGAGTTTGGATAGGAGGGCAGGGCGCTGAACTCGAGATCGATCCGGACAGAGCTTGCCATGGCCATCTCGAGTGTATGTCCCAGAATGCCGAAACCGGTTATGTCCGTGCAGGAATGCACCTCGAATTTGAGAGCGATTTCCATCGCCGTGCGATTCAACGCCGCCACTTGGGGTAATATCGGCTCAAGGTCCCTCAAGGGAAGCTTTCCCGATCTGCACGCGTTAAAAAGGACACCCGTTCCGAGAGGCTTAGTGAGAATCAACAGGTCGCCGGGCTTGGCGCCTGCGTTGGTGAGGATCCGTTTCGGGGACACTATACCGGTTACGGCTAGTCCGTATTTCGGCTCATCGTCTTCGACGGAATGGCCGCCCGCCAGCGATGCCCCTGCTTCGACCACCTTTTCGCTCCCACCCTGCAGGATGCCTTTGAGTATCTCTATGCCGAGCTTTTTTGATGGGAACATGATCAGATTCAATGCGGTAATGGGACGCCCACCCATTGCGTAGATATCGGAAAGAGAGTTGGCGGCGGCGATGCGGCCGAACCATGTGGGGTCGTCAACGGGCGGAGTTATGAAATCAACGGTGGATATGAGAGCAATTTCATCCGATACCCGATAGACCGCTGCATCATCATGCGTTTCGAAACCGACAAGAAGATTAGGATCCACAGAGGCCGGCAAACCTTTCAACGCCTCCAACAAAACTGCTGGAGCTATTTTAGCCGCTCAACCACAGGTCCTGGCAAGACCGGTGAGCGTATTTCTTTTTCCGAAGTGCAACATGGAAGCGACCTTCACAGGATTATTGGAATTGGTCTTTTCAGAGAAAAAGGATAGCACTAAGGAAAATAAAAATAATTACAAATGCATGACTACTCAAGGAACTTTTGAAAATATCACAAAATATCGCCTGTTTCATGGATAGGCATTGCCTTGTCAGGCGACAAAAAGCTTCCCCTATTGCGCCTCCACAAGTCCCCCTCAAAAATCCTTATTCAGTTTGTTTGCAGCTTTGGTAACCGGTTATTATGTGATTCACTGATCGAAGGAAGGGGTAAGCGTGAGTAAAATACCACAAAACTACTTGCCGGGAAAAGAAACCTGGCCGGAATATCTCACACCCGGAGAATTTGCTGGCGCCCCGGACAAACTGAATCTGGCCGACTTTCTGCTTGACCGGCACATCAGGGAGGGAGCGGGAGGCAATGTTGCGGTCAAATTCATGGACAAGGAGATTACGTACGCTCAGCTCCAGAAAATGGTCAACCAGTTTGGCAACGCTCTCAAAGACGCTGGAGTGGAGCCTCAGGACAGAGTCGGCATTAGGCTGATAAACGCCCCTGCGTCCCTGGTCACCATCTTCGCCATTGAAAAAATCGGGGCTGTTCCTGTCCCTACATCGCCATTGTGGTCCCGCGAAGAGATTGCTTTTGTGGTCAATGATGCCGAAATGAAGTGCTTCGTCGTGAATGCTCCGCTGATGGAGCAGGTCGAGGCGGCAAAGCCAAGCTTTAAGTGCGGCGCCAAGGTTATCGTAATCGGGGGTGATCCGGAGGAGGTCAAGGCGGCCGGCAACCTGGTCTATGAAGAAATGCTCGTCAAAGGGTCGCCGAATCTGCAAGCCACCTTGCTGGACGCCTACGATATCGGCGTAATACTCTACACATCGGGAACCACGGGAATGCCGAAGGGCTGTATTCATTTCGTCCGTCCCACCTTTATCGAGACCCGGGTCGTCAATCAGCACGTGTATAAACTCAAGGCCGGGGACGTGCTGGGGGGAGCGGCACCCGTATCTTTTGCGGCAGGTTTCGGGACTTTCACTCTCATGCCGTTCGAAGGCGGGGCAGCCATTTCTCTTCTTCCGAAGTTTTCCCCACCCGACATGATGGACCTTATCGGCAAGCACAGGATAACTGTGCTGACCGGGCTCCCGACCGCATACCGCGCGCTTCTTAAATGCCCGGGATTCAAGAGCTACGATCTCAGTTCGGTGCGTCTCTTCACCTCAGGGGGCGACGCGCTTGGCGCCGAAACACTTACTGGCTGGACCGAACTTACCGGCAAGCCAATCTGGGAGGGACTCGGAGGAACGGAAATGCTCCATCTGGTCACTTCCAACACCATGAATCCTCACCCCGTCCCAAACTCCATCGGAAAAGCCCTTCCCGGCGTTGAGATTCGAGTGGTGAATGCCTCGGGCGAAGACTGCAAACCTGGTGAAGTGGGCAGCATGATATTCAAAGGCCCTTCAGGGACTCTTTACTGGAAGCCTTACGACAATAACGAAGAGCTGCTCAAGTCGCAGAAATCAAGTGTGGTTGACGGCTGGAACCGAATGGGCGACGCGGTTTACATGGACGAGGATGGCGACATCTTCTTCGTAGCTCGTGAAGATGACATTATCAAGAGTTCCGGTTACCGGATCGCCCCATCCGATATTGAGGAAGCGATGGCTAAGCACCCGGCGATAGCTGATGTAGGCATAGTCGGTATCCCCGACCCTGAGAAAGGGCAGATAGTCAAGGCCGTCGTTGCGTTAAAACAAGGGCTTATCGGTTCCGATAAGGTGACCGAAGAAATCAACAGCTTTCTCAGGGACCACATAGCCGTTTATAAACTCCCTCGCATTGTGCAATACATGGATAAGCTGCCCAGGACTCCGACCGGCAAACTTTTGCGCCGCTTACTCAGATAAGTTTTCCGGGTTTGACTTCTGAATATTATCTTGCCTAAATTGGTCTGAGCGGCATTTTCTCTTGAAACTTTTGATTGAAGTATCGTATAATTACGCAAATTCGGCATTCCAAGAGCTTCTTGGGATGGAATCCGACCCGGGAATGCGGTTCGGCGCCCTTCGACAGTCAGGTTTACGATTAGAACGGTGGACGAACCCAAAATGCCCTTCGAGATTCGTTGCTGGTCAGGTTGATGCAATATTCTGCCTGAAACTCCCAAATGGTCTTATAAGCTTTCCCTCTCGCCTGCTTGATAGCTATATGGAAAAATTGAGTGGGCCATCTGGGTGTTCCCTGAGATTTTTCGAGTGAAATGTGGGTGCAAAATGCCCTCCAGCATCCGTTGGTGACTAAGTTGTTGCTTTATTCAGGTTTAACACTACCCAACGCCACAGGAGGATTACAATGGCTGACCTCATCCCTGTGCCCGAAATGTGGGCCAAGAAAGCGCACTGCGACAACGCAAAGTACTTAAAAATGTACGAACGGTCCGTCAAAGACCCGGAGGGGTTCTGGAAAGAGGCCGCAGAAAGCATCGATTGGTTCAAACCGTTCACTCAGGTCAAAAGCGGAGGCTTTACCGGAGACATCCGCATCAAGTGGTTTGTGGACGGAAAACTCAACGTGTCCTACAACTGTCTCGACCGTCATCTTGAGAAAAGGGCCGATCAGGTTGCAATCATTTGGGAAGGCGATGATCCCAAAGTCAGCAGGAAAATAACCTACAGAGAACTTCACGAGCAGGTCTGCAAATTCGCTAACGTACTCAAGTCTCTCGGCATGAAGAAGGGTGACCGGGCGACCATCTATCTGCCGATGATTCCCGAACTGGCCGTCGCCATGTTGGCCTGCACCCGCATCGGCGTCGTCCATTCCATCGTTTTTGCAGGCTTTTCTCCTGAATCGCTTTCCGGCCGCATCCTGGACTGCGGCGGAAAGATTGTAATCACTTCCGATGAAGGGGTTCGCGGCGGCAAGCCCGTGCCTCTTAAGGCGAATACAGACGAAGCGCTCGACAAATGCCCCGATGTCGAGCATCTGATTGTGTTCAAGCACACGGGCGCCAATGTGCCTGTCACTCCGGGCCGCGATCTGGACTGGGACGAGCTGATGAGCAAGGCTTCAGCCGACTGTCCGCCCGAACAGATGGATTCCGAAGATCCCCTCTACATTCTTTACACCTCTGGTTCTACGGGAAAGCCCAAGGGCGTTCTTCACACCACCGGCGGATATCTGGTTTATACCGCTTTTTCGCATAAGTATGTTTTCGACTACCATGACGGCGACATTTACTGGTGCACCGCCGACATCGGCTGGGTAACCGGTCACAGCTATATAGTCTATGGCCCCCTGGCAAACGGGGCGACCACTGTCATGTTCGAGGGCATTCCGAACTATCCCAACTGGTCGCGTTTTTGGGATGTTTGCGACAAATACGGGGTAAACACCTTCTATACCGCTCCCACGGCCCTCCGGGCGATTATGAGGCAGGGTGACGGGCCGGTGACAAGGACCTCGAGAAAGTCGATAAAACTCCTCGGCACCGTCGGCGAGCCGATCAACCCCGAAGTTTGGCTTTGGTACTATAATGTCATCGGTGAGGGCCGGTGCCCGATCGTGGATACCTGGTGGCAGACGGAAACCGGCGGTATTCTGATTACGCCTCTACCGGGTGCGACTGCTCTCAAGCCGGGATCGGCCACAAGACCTTTCTTTGGCGTCCAGCCTGCCATCATTATGCAGGATGGCAGCGTTTTGGAAGGCCCTGGATCGGGTTACCTGGTGATAAAGGATTCCTGGCCCGGCATGCTTCGCACAGTTTACGGCGACCACGATCGTTTCAAACAAACCTATTTCAGCAACTATACAGGCCTGTATTTCACCGGTGACGGCGCGCGCCGTGATGAAGACGGCTATTATTGGATTACCGGCCGTGTTGACGACGTAATGAATGTCTCGGGCCATCGACTCGGGACCGCAGAGGTGGAAAGCGCCCTGGTGTCACACGCCTCGGTAGCCGAAGCGGCGGTTGTCAGTTTCCCGCACGATATCAAGGGTGAGGGAATCTATGCATATGTCACACTGAAGGCCGACAGGCAACCCAGCGAAGATCTCAAGGCTGAACTGGTGAAATGGGTGCGCAAGGCAATCGGCCCCATCGCCACTCCGGATCATATTCAGTGGGCGCCCGCACTGCCAAAGACCCGGTCCGGCAAGATCATGCGCCGCATCCTGCGCAAAATCGCCGAGAACCATGTGGACGAGATCGGCGACATCACCACGCTGGCCGATTCCTCCGTGGTGGCGGCGCTGGTGCAGGGGCGGCAGTGATCCACAGGTCAGGCGTCATCCTCCAGCAAATCGGGGCAGACGCTTTGAACCGCTTTCGCCAGGCTGCGGGATCCCTTCGGCTGGCGTTGCAGCGCCTGGAGCAACCGCGTCCGCTCCGCCGCATCCAGATAGGCGTAAAGATCCTCCCGGTCCTTAAAATCATGGCGGTCAACCAAGGCATCCAAACTCCGGTTCCAATCCGCCTCCGCCCGCCGCTTTTGCCGGTTCCGGTAAGAATCAATCAGGAAAAGGGACAGGGGATAAGCGAATAACCCCGCATAGAGACAGGCCAGAGGCAGGCCATGCCAGTGATGCCGCCACCAAACGGCATCGGACAAATCACTCCACGCAAAATGACGGGGGAATAACTCCAAGACATAAATCATCAGGCCGCCGGCCACCGCCACCAAGAAGGGCCATATTTGAACCGGCTGCTTCCGGTGCGAGCGGATCAGGCCATAAACAATTTGAGCGACGATGAAGCCGAAAAAAAGGGTGGCGAGCCAGGGATACCGCCAGTGATTCCAGCCAGACAGATCGCGCCAATATTCGCCCCAGGTTTTCTGCCCGTGGTAATTCGACCACCCATACACCAGGTAAATAACCGTCATGAGCAGGATGATGGCCGGAATGTTCGGCTTCTTCCGGCCCGACCCGGCGCTGGCGACCCCGGCCTTCAGTTTCTTTACCCGGGCAAGGAATTCCTGCTGCTGCTCAGCTTTGGTTTTGGGTCGCTTGCTCATTAAGATATATTAAACGGCATTTAACCAGGCGGATTTCCAGCCCCTTAATCCAGTTGAGCGGCGGGACAAGACCATGTCCTCCCGCCGGCCACCACGGCTCAAAACGTGGTAAATGACCGCAGGGGATTCCGATCGCAGGGGGCGCGGCATGAAACCAATGACGCCATTTCGCCTGACCAAACGCAAGCAAAATGAACCGGGCTATTTTCTGGAATCCGCCTGGTCGGTCCGGTCTGAAACCGGACATTCCCGAAGAATAGATTTTCCATTCACCCCCTGGCTGACGAGATAAACCCCGTGGTCGCCATCATCATAAATCAGGGCGACGGGGGCGAACCCATGCTTCGCGCAAAAAACGCGGCGGACCGGGGAATCCGCCACCCCGTCATGGTTTTTTCGGCGCGGTCAGGTGTCGGCGCAGGAGGTTCACCAGGAGGCCAAGACCGATCAACAAGGCGACGGCGAGGATCGCGCGCCAGACGGCGTTATGATTCAGCGACTGGCCAAACGAGAGAAAGGCGTACACATAGAACGCCTGGATCAACAGCGAAAGCCCCAGGAAGCGGAGGAAGTTAACCCGGGCAAAGCCCAGGAGATAGGTTTGCATGAACAAGGGCGGTCCGGGGGTGATGCGCACCAACAGGATAAACTGGGTCTCCTCGGCGGCCTGGAGTTGCGGCAGGCGCTGGCCCCGGCGTTCCAGCCAGCGGCCAAAAGGCGCCCGGAACCAACTGCGGGCCATCCAGTAGCCGGCGGAAAAGTTGATCACATAGGCACCCAAGACCAGCCCCATGCCGGCCATCGTCCCCATCCGGATGCCGATGGCCACGAGCAGCGGGCTGGCGGGACAGCCGATCAACGGCAGCAAAGCCACGGCCAGAAACAGCCAGACCGGACTGGCCGCACTCACCGTGTTCAAAAACACCGACCAAACATGAGCATACCACACCCGCCCAGGCTACCCCGGGGGAGCACCGGGGACAAGCCTGAAACCGTGCATCCCGAAGTTGTTGGTGATGCCGGGCGGAATCGTACGGTTGGGGCGACTCGCTCCGCCGCCTGACGCTTTCGC
>PLSV01000243.1 GCA_003165235.1 Syntrophobacteraceae bacterium | reverse complement strand
CCTGCTCCCCGTCCTGTTCTTCCGGCTCGCCCACGACGCCCTGCTCCTCGTCTTTCTGCAGCAGCCTCTGGGCCTCAAACCTCATCATGTCCAGGATTGAAGCGGACAGACGGGTCGTGTCCTCGAGCTCGACCAGCGAGGTCTCCAGAAATTCTTCAAGAGAACCGATCCCTGATTCATACAGTTTATCGGCAATCTCAGAGGAAAGGCCGGAAATTCGCAGAAGCGACTGATAGCCCACCTGCTTCTGCCGTTCGTACCGGCTCTCGCCCTTCACGTCGATTCGCCAGTTGGTGAGCTTGGAGGCAAGGCGCACGTTCTGCCCTCTTTTGCCGATGGCGAGCGAAAGTTGATCGTCGGGCACAATAACCTCCATGCTCCGGTTGGCCTGGTCGACGATGACCTTGGATATAATGGCCGGGGCAAGAGCATTCACCACGAATTTGGCAGGGTCCATGTTCCACGGAATGATGTCGATTTTTTCGCCGCGCAACTCCTGAACTACGTTCTGAACCCTGGTTCCCTTCATCCCAACGCAGGCGCCTACCGGATCGACGTCCGAATCTTTCGAGATGACCGCGATTTTCGCCCTGGACCCAGGCTCCCGCGCCGCACTGATGATGCTTACAATGCTTTCGCTTATCTCAGGCACTTCCGAATGGAAAAGCTGAATCAAAAAGTGCGGATGGGTCCGGCTCAAAACGATCTGGGGGCCCTTGCTGATCTTTTTCACATCCAGGACATACGACCTTATGCGGTCTCCCTGCCGAAACACCTCTCTGGGGATCTGCTCCTTCTGAGGCAGGATGGCTTCGGCCTGACCGACATTCACCAAAATGGCGCCTTTGTCCACTCTTTGGATAATGCCGTTTACAATCTCACCCTTGCGGCCCCTGAACTCGTCATAGACTACTTCCCGCTCGGCATCCTTCATCTTCTGGATGATGACCTGCTTAGCGGATTGCGCCGCAATCCGGCCCAGCGTCTCCGTATCCATCCTGATGCCCAGTTCGTCCCCGATCTCGCTCTCGCTGTCCAGTTTCAAAGCCTCTGCGAGAAGCACCTGCTTGTCCGGGTCGATTACCTCTTCGACCACCTCCTTGAACTGGAATGCCTCGATCTCCCCGTATTCCTCATTAAAGGTAACATCCAGATCCAGCTTGGAACCGTATTTCTTCCTGATGGCCGATTTGATGGCCTCTTCAAGAGTGTGAATCAGGGTCTGGCGGTCAATGCCTTTTTCTCTGCTGACCTGCTCGATCAACCGCTTGAGTTCGCTGGCCATAAGTAGAAGCTACCTCCATATTCAAGATAATTCTTTTTTTAAAACTGCCTATCAAAGCGCTTTGCGCCCTGTAGATTCGAAATATAAAAGCCGAGCCCGCTCGATCAGGGACATCGGAATCGAATAGCTCCCTGCCTCGCACTCGATGGCTACACCATCGGAAGAGGCCTGTTTCAGTTCACCTCTGAAGTTGCGCCGGTTCTGTATTGGAGATATCGTGCGAACTTCAATTATGTCGCCGATATACTTTTGAAAGTGCTCGATCTTTCGCAGCGGCCGGTCGATACCGGGTGAGGAAACCTCCAGATTGTAAGGGACCTGGATCAAGTCGGCGACATCAAGCAAATCACTCGCTATCCGGCTTATTTCAGCGCAATCCTCAACCGTTATTCCCCGCTCGCTGTCAAGGAAGATACGCAGCACCCACCCGACCGATTCGCGTCGATATTCGATTTCCAGTATTTCCATGCCCTGCGCGGCAATCACCGGTTCAATAAGATTCCATGCTTCAGCGATCAGTTCGTCTTCTTTCTTTAGCTGCCGAGCCAATCTACGCCTCTTCCTCGCCGTGTCGATCATAAAAAAAAGCGGGTCATTAAACCCACTTCTTCTAGCAGACCGACAATTTTCAAATTCCAGTTAGAAACTATCTTTAACTCAGAATCCAGAATAGTTGTCATCCACTGATCGAAGCAGGCATGGACTTCCAAGCCCCCTCAAAAAGGGAAACCCTTTCTCTAAAAAAAAGGGAACTTCTCGACCTGGAGCGGGCGACGGGATTCGAACCCGCGACCCCAAGCTTGGGAAGCTTGTGCTCTACCAACTGAGCTACACCCGCAAGTGAGCCAGAATGGTGTATTCTAAATGATCCGCAACGCCTGGGTCAAGTAAAATGTGTTCCTGCGCACGCCCGGCCGGAAGGGCCTTCAGGGCCTGGAATGCACAAGCGAAGCGGGCTGAGGCCATTTATGCGTCGTACCCCTATGAAGTAATTGTCATAACTGGAATTCATGCTCGAACCTACCCCGCGCGTGGCAGCAACTTGAGCAGCCATGCGACAATCGCCCAGCGGCGGGTGATGTAGGCATGTTTGGCCCTCCTCCTGATGGCGCGCAGGATTTGCCGTGCAGCCACCTCGGGCGAAGCGGCCCAGAAGGGGTGGGCGGCCTTCATCATGGCGGTGTCAACAAAACCGGGTTGTGCTTCAGTCACCTTTATGGGAAGCCTGCGCAGTCTGGCAAGATCGCGGAGGCCATCGAGATAAATCGACTGGAAAGCTTTAGAAGCCGCGTAAGCAGCGGCGCCGCCGGAACCGCGCAGAGCGGCGATTGACGAAATTCCCACCAGATGCCCATGCCCTTGCCGAAGAAAATGCCGCATGGCCGCCTGCGCCATGGAAACGAAACCCGTGACGTTGACAAGCAGCGTGTCGCAGTCCGGGTTCCATTCCAATTCAGGATTTATGTGGCCGGTCCCTGCGCTTATGATGAAAAGATCCACCGTCCCAAGTTCATCGAGAAGGGATTCGATTGCGGCAGCGGCTTTTTCGCTTTCCATAAGATCAACGCGCCGGATAAGTGTGCCAAGGCCGCAGTCGGCAGCTATCTTTTCCAAAAGATCCATCCGCCTGGCCGCGAGGGCAAGCCGCCAGCCCTCACGGCTCAATTCGCCCGCGAGAGCTTTGCCTATTCCGGATGAAGCTCCTATAATGACCGCTATGCGCTTATGATTTTCCGGAAGACGGCCGGTTTTTGTCATTCCGGTTCCTATGTGGCGATCCTGTGAAGCAGATTGTTATATGGACCTCGGAAAGAGCCTCTCAGTACTTCGTTTCACCTCATCGAGCCATTGTCTCCGTTGATCCGCCGTGCTTGTAACAATGACGCTGAAGGTCCTGCGGTAAAAGCCGGTGATGCCGCAAAGGCCGAAGATACAGTTGCGCCAAATTGTCTCGAGAGGGTCACCAAAGGCATTTTTTTCCCTTTCAGTTTCGGTGTTTGACGTATTGAACACCATCGCCATTGAGGCTTTGAGCAATCCGTTTGGTATTCCCTCGCCTGAATCCCCTTCAACAAATTCGTACGCAACACCGGCACGCAGCACTCTGTCGATCCAGCCTTTCAGTATGGCCGGGGGCTGGCCCCACCAGTTCGGATGAACTACAACAATACCCTGGGCTTCTGCGATTTCCCTGCAATGCCTCATAATCAGTTCCGGCACATGAGCGCCTTCCGGGATTTCCTCGCTGATTAGCACGGGATCGAATTTCTCCTTGTACAAATCATGAAAAAACACCTCATGTCCATTTGCACTCCCAAGTTGCTCGACTGCTGCGTGCGCAATGGCGTGGTTGAAACTGCCGCCATAGTGATGGGCAAGAATGACCGATATTCGCATTATTTCTAAGTACACCAGTCCGGCCTGCAATTCAAAGCGAGAAATCTTGATCGCGAAACTATGTAAAATCGTTGTATAGTGATTCGATGGTCTTATCTCATCGATCATGGAGGAGTCTATGTCTCAGCGAGAGTCGATCAAAGGAAGGTTTAAGCTTGTAGTGACAAGTCCGGCATGCATGGTTCTCATCGGACTATTCGTAATCCTGAGCTTCTTGATGACCGACCCGGCGCCCGCCGATGAAAGCGTCCCGAGGGAGGCGTTAAAGATAACCCGCATTACGCCTTCGGGCGCCGATATCCCACCGGGGAGGCAGATCGTCTTCGAATTCAACCACCCGGTCGCGCCCCTTGGCAGAATGGAACGGAACGCTTCAGAAATACCCATTTCCATTGAGCCGGCGCTTTCGTGCCAGTGGAGATGGCTGAATTCTTCCAACCTGGCGTGTCAACTGGACGAACGGCACGCCATGGTTCCATCGACACGTTACAGCATAACGGTCAGGCCTGAGATCAAGTCGGAAGACGGGGCAGTTCTGGCTGAACCGGTCACTCACTTTTTCATAACACAGCGTCCAAAAACCAAGTTCGCGGTATTCGACAGTTGGCTGTCGCCTGTAAAGCCGCAAATCAGGGTTCGTTTCGAGCAGGCTGTCCGGCAAGACTCTATAGAAGCCCACGTATTCTTCAGGGGGCAAGCAGGCTTGAGAGTTGGGGCGAAAGTTCTGGAGGACCACCAGTATGACAAATATGAGAAACCGGGAATTAACTGGCTGTTGAGTCCGCTCGGCGATCTTCCTCCGGACAAAGACATACAACTCGTGGTCGAACCGGGAGTTCTATCTGTCATCGGGACAGAACCCGGCGTCGAAAAACTTGCGGTCTTCAACTTTCGCACACTTGGGCGGTTCCGGTTCGCGGGCGTACAGTGCTCCGACCTCAGCGGCGTTGCGTCAATCATTAGCCCTGAGCCCCGCGCTTCGCGGCCTCAGACCAGATGCAATCCTGAAAGCCCTGTTTCGCTGCTTTTCACCTCTCCGGTAGCTCAATCGGAACTCAAAGAGAAAGTGTCGGTTACGATGAGCCCAAAGGGCGCGCCGGCCGGTAACGTCTGGCCTGAAGACGAAGGATACTCCAGACTCGGAGTACAGCCGGAAAAGGGCGGTTATTTCGGCTATCAGCTTGAAAACGAATCCCTCAAACCCTTCAGCAAGTACCGAATCCATGCCAAAGCCAACAGCCTCAGGGACCAATTTGGAAGACAGATCGACAAAGCCATCGACATGCCTTTAGAGATGGACCATTTGCCGCCTGAATTGCTCCTCTACAAGAACATGTCTGTGCTGGAGAAGGGGATCGATACCGATTTGCCCGTCTTTGCGAGTAATATCGATGGGATCGATCTCAGGTACCACACGTTTACAACAGCGGGAAAATCTCCCCGAAAACTGGCGGCGCTCCCCAGCCCCAGGGTCCGAGACGTCACGGCCGTAATACCGCTCGGAATACGAAAGCTTATTCCTGCTCAGTCGGGGGTCATCGCAGGGACCGTTTCGACCCGCCCTCCCATTCATCGGAAGGAACAGGAACAGGGGCAGGAGCAGGAGTCAAACTGGTTTTTTGCGCAGGTGACCCCCTTTCATGTTCATGTAAAGATGGGACATTTCAACACATTGGTCTGGATTACCGACCTTCAGACCGGCCAGCCGGTCCCCGGAGTCAGAGTGGAGGTCCGGAAAGATTCCTATAAAGATTTCGGAACTCAGCCGGAAGCTCTTTCGACAGGGGTGACCGATTCAAACGGCATAGCCCAACTCGCGGGGACCTCGGAAATCGATCCCGAGCTCAAACTCGCCGAGGGTTATGCGAGCGACAGCGCTCAAAGGTTCCTCGTGCTGTGCCGCAAAGGGAACGATATGGCGCTGGTCCCGCTGATGTATCACTTCCGGGTCGATTCGGAGGGAGCGAACTATCAGTACATCCCCTCCGGGATGCAGTCGCTGCACGGGCACATTCGCGCCTGGGGCGCCACCGCGCAGGGTATCTATAAGTTAGGGGACACGGTTCAGTACAAAATCTATGTCAGAGACCAGGAAAACCGGCGCTTTATCCAACCGCCAGCGGCCTCCTACAACCTGAAAGTGCTGGACCCCGCCTCACGGGTTATCTTTCAGCGCGATAATATTGAACTTTCAAAATTCGGCGCCATGGACGGCGAGTTTCTCATTCCAAACAACGGTGCAGTCGGATACTATAATTTTCAGCTTGAATCCAGTTTCGCCAAACTGAACCTGGAACCGCTTCAGGTGCTTGTAAGCGATTTTACTCCCTCGCCTTTTCGCGTCGCCACAGATCTCAACGGGAATATTTTCGGCTCAGGCGAGCCGGTTACTGTCTCGACTCAGGCCAAGCTCCATGCCGGAGGGCCTTACGGAGGCGCGGACCTGGACGTAACGGCGTCTGTGGAGGGCCAGGCCTTTCGGCTCGATAACCCTGTCGCCCGTGATTTCCAGTTCGACGTTGTCGAAAAGGTCGATAAAGAAGAGCGCGGAGAAACCAGGCCCGAAGTTCAAACCGTTTTCCAGACAAAAGGCAAACTGGACAATAACGGCAATTTCGAGACACAGTTTACCCTTGCCGATCTGCCCGTTTACTATGGGCGGCTGACTGTCGAGAGTTCCGTCAGAGACGAACGGGGCAAATCTGTGGCAAGCCGCGCTACGGCAGCTTGCTTTGGGCGTGACCGTTTTGTCGGATTGAATCAGCAGGACTGGGTCCTCCAGGAAGGAAAACCCGCCAGGACCTCCTTCCTTGTGGCGGATCAGACGGGAAACGCCGTCCCCGGCGCTCAGGTCCTAATCGATGTTGAGAAACTGCAGACCAAAGCCGCTAGAGTCAAGGGGGCCGGAGACGCCTACGTGACGCAATACGAGGAGGAGTGGACTCCGGTTGAGACCTTGACCGTCACATCCGGAAATGAACCCCAGAGCTTTGAATTTACTCCGAAGCTGTCCGGAACGATAAGAATAACGGCCAGTGTTTCAGACTCCAGGGGTCGCGTCCAAAAAACTGCATTGCGGCGCTGGGTTTCGGGGGCAAGTCAGGTCCTCTGGAAAACAGAGGAAGGAAACCTGCTGAATATCTATCCCGATAAGGAAGAATACCGCGTGGGGGATACGGCGCACGTCTTCGTGCAAAACCCGTTTCCCGGCGCAAAGGCCCTTATTACCGTGGAGCGTTACGGAGTGCTGGAGCACTGGGTGAAGACCCTGGAGCGCAGCGCCGAGTTAATCGACATTCCGGTTCTGCCCGATTACCTGCCCGGATTTTATATCTCCGTGGTGGTGATGTCCCCAAGAGTTGAAAAGCCTCTTGGTCCGGGAGGCGAAGACCTAGGCAAACCGGTCTTCCGCATAGGTTACGCGAAGCTTGGGGTCAAAGACCGGTTCAAGGAGATCGAAGTGCAATGCAGGACCGACAAGGAAACCTATAAACCGCGCGAGACTGTAAAACTCGAGTTCGAAGCCCGCCCGAGAAATCTTTCGCCCGGCGAGCCGGTCCCACCCATAGAACTTGCGGTCGCCGTGCTCGATGAATCGGTTTTCGACCTTCTGCGCCAGAAAAGAGGCGCTTTCGATCCCTACGAGGGTTTTTACAAGCTGGAGGACCTGGACCTCGTCAATTACAACTTGATAATGCAGTTGGTGGGTAGAGAGAAGCTGGAGAAAAAGGGAGGGTTTCCTGCTGCCGCCGCCGGGTTCGATCTTGGCATGCGCTCGGTCTTCAAGTTCGTAAGCTACTGGAACCCATCCATTCGTGTCAATGGAGAAGGCAAGGCAAGCGTCGAGTTTGAGTTGCCGGATAATCTGACGGGATGGCGCGTGCTGGCAATGGCCGTATCTCCGGACGATCGCATGGGTTTGGGCGAGTCCACCTTCAAAGTGAATCAGCTTACTGAAATCAGGCCTGTGCTCCCCAACCAGGTCCTGGCGGGAGATAGTTTTACGGCCGGTTTTTCGGTGATGAACCGTACGGGTGAAAGCCGAAATATCGAAGTGAAAATAACGGCCGAGGGCCAGGTTGTTCCCGCCAAATCCGGAGAGTCGAAAGACGCCGCTGCTGCGGCCACGCAAACAATTGCGGCTGAGCCCTACAAGCGCTATACGGTCCGGCTGCCGGTAGAGGCCGTCGGCAAGGGTGAAATAGTTTTCAATGTGCAGGCCGGTGACGATCTGGACCGTGACGGCCTGAGGCAGACTCTGAAAGTTCTTCCGCGCCTTGACCTAAACGTTGCGGCCGCTTACGGGACCATCCTTACGGGCGAGGCTTCCCAGGGAATTGAATTCCCCGAGAACATGAGTCCCGACTCTAGCCTGCTGAGCATAGGGCTGTCGCCCTCCATCCTGGGGGGGTTGGAGGGACCCTTCGATTTCATGAAAGTCTACTCCTTCGAGTGCTGGGAGCAGAAGATAAGCCGGGCGGTCATGGCAGGCGCGGCCGCCGGCCTTGCGCCCTATTTTTCGAATTCCTTCTCATGGCGGAACGCCCAGGGGGAGGCGGACAAAATACTTGCAGCGGCCTCCGAGTTTCAGGCCCCCAACGGCGGAATGGCTTTCTACCAACCCCGCGATGACTATGTGAGCCCCTTTCTCAGCGCATTTACGGCCAAGGCTTTCAACTGGCTGAGGGAGTCGGGCCACGCGCCTCCCGTTCCGGTCGAGGAAAAACTAACACACTATCTTCTCGATCTCCTGAAACGCGACGAATCGGAAGACGCCGTTTCCCGGAGTGTTCTTTCCAACGTACGGGCGCTCGCCCTGTCCGCCTTGGCCGATAACGGCAAAATCTCGCGCGCCGACCTCGAACGCTGTTACATGCGCCTGCCGGAGATGAATCTTTTCGGCAAGGCCGTATTTCTGGAAGCCCTCACTAAAGTGTCCGACACTCTGGAAATGAGAAAAGAGGTGATAAAAAGCATTCTCTCGCACTCCGACCAGAGTAGCGGGACAATCAGATTTACCGAGCAGCCGGACTCAGCGCTGGGCGCCATCCTGTCCTCGCCGATCAGGGACAATGCAGCGATTCTGATGGCTTTTCTATCTTACCGGGCCCAAAGCCCTGCGAACGATCTCGGTGATATCCCCTTGAGACTCATGGCGACGATCGCATCGAGCAGAAGAGGCCAGGATCACTGGGCATCAACCCAGGAGAACGTCTTTGCGGCAATAGCGGCCGTTCGTTACAGTAAAGCATTCGAAACGCAAAAGCCCCGGTTAAGCTTTCAAGCGCTGCTCGATCTGCAACCAATCGGCGGGGGCAGCTTTGAGAGCTATGCGGACAAGCCCCTGAAATTCGATTACCGGATACAGGATTCGGACCGCGGGCGAAAAACTGCCGTGACGGTGCACAAGGAAGGGGAGGGCAGGCTATACTATGATACGATGCTTTCCTATGAACCCGCCCAAATGAGCGGTGATTCGATCGACGCCGGGATTGAAATTCACAGGGAATACAGTGTCGAACATGACGGGAAATGGGTCCTTGCGCAAAGTCCCCTACAGCTCAGGACCGGCGATCTGGTAAGGGTCGATCTGTTCGTATCTTTGCCCTCGGAGCGCTTCTTCGTCGTTGTGGAGGACCCTGTGCCCGGCGGTCTGGAACCGGTGAACAGGGAACTTGCAACCTCCTCGGAAGTCGACGTGCAAAAAGGCGAATCTCCCTTCGCCCCTGAGTCGCTGCGCAGCCGTTACACGGACTGGAGGAGCTTCGGGATATCCCGCTGGAGCTTTTACCACAAGGAGCTGCGGCATGACTCCGCCCGGTTTTATTCAGAGCGGCTCGGCGCCGGACATTATTATCTTTCGTACACGGCCCAGGCGATAGCTCCGGGCGAGTTCACGGCCCTGCCGGCTCGTGCCGAAGAAATGTATGAGCCTGACGTTTACGGCAAAAGTTCACCCGCAGTGCTGAAAGTGGAACTCTCCGAATGAGCTGGTTACGAAAAGATCCACTGCAGACAAGAAGCGAGAAGCAAGAAGCAAGGGGCGAGAAGCAGAAAGCTGCGAATGAGCGGGTTACGAAAAGATCCACTGCAGAGGCGGGTCACCCCGCTTCGCTCCTCAGGACATTAAGAGGCCGCCGAGGATTTTGAACCTGTCATCCCGGCAGTACGTCATCCTGGCGGCCCCTTTGAGCCAGGACCCGGGGTCCGGACCCAGGACTGGAATCCAGCAGGGTCCCGGAGCCGTGTAACGTCTGATGGTCAAGGCCTCCTGCGCACGCCCCGTCTCCGGTCATGGACAGCTCAGGGATAGCGTTGAGAATGGCGGCGGTCGGCCTGCGAGCTACGCGGCGCGCCTCGCATAGGGTTGTTCATACGTCTATCATACGAGGGCGGGCATAGTCCTAACACCGCGCTACGCTCGCCCGCCAATTCATCTGCCCGGGTTGTCAGCGGCAAGATACGGCGAATCGCCTGCCTGACCATCTCCAGCCCTTTACCAACTATTTATTATTTAGCGTTCGGGTTCAACTCGTCCAAACTTCGTGTAAGGCTTATCGGCCTGCCCCTGCCACAGATTCTGCTTATCAAGAACGATGATAATGCCGAATAAAAAATTGCAAACAGCAATGCAAATCACGCGCGAAACAGACTCGGATCAGCCGTGATCTGATTCGAGGCGCTCTTGTCCCCAGGGTTGTTGGGATCTGGCCGGAAGAGTCCCGTCAGCCTGCAAAGTTGGAGCGGAAAATTTTTTTCTATCTTTTATCCATCGACTCGGGAGAAGCAACATGAATTTACTCAAACGTATGGTTATCGTGCTCGGTCTTGTGCTTACGCTCACCGTCCCCGTCGGGGTTCAGGTCCTGGCGCAGACGATTACAAATGCAAATGACGGCACAACTCTTAAACAGATCATCATCTTCGGCCGCCACAGCATACGCTCATCCACAACGTGTCCATCACAATTGGCCCAGTATGCAGTCCAGCCTTACCCCGAGTTCGAGGTCACTACAGGCTGTTTGACCCCAAACGGGACGCAGGCGGAAACCCTCCTTGGCGCCTATTACCGCCAATACCTGCTCTACGAGGGACTGCTGACGGGCAACGATCGAACAGATGCATTGCACTCGTATTTCCGTTCCAATTCCGTAGAGCGCTCCTGGGCGACAGCCGTCGCATTGGGGACCGGGTTGATCCCGAACTTAACTGTGCCCGTAAACTCCTTCCCTATTGACCCTAATGTTTACCAGCCCGACCCGGTGTTCGATCCAATAGCGACAAACGTGGCGAAGATCGACCCCAATATCGCTGCCGCCCAAGTTCAGGAAATTTTCAATAGTGGGGCAGCGTTGGCGTCCGCTTACAGTGGCGAGTATTCTCTAATTCGCAGCGTGCTTTTCGACTATCCATTAGGAACGCAGCCACCGCCCCCTACGCCGTCAGACTGTAACTCGTCACCCTGTGTTGACCCGACCTCTCAAGCAATCACCCTCACTGCCAATCCCCCGGCGCCCACGGGCCCATTGTATTATACAGGAGCTATTATTAATATCGGCGGGCTGCAGTCAACCATTAATGCTGCCGATCCTTTCGTGATGCAATACGCCGATGGCTTGGAGGCGGGTTGGGGCCAACTCACGCCGGATCAAATTTCCCAACAGACCCGGCTTGTAAGCCTTCAGTTCGATATTGAAATGCGCTCGCCCTACCTCAACCAGGTGCAGAGTTCCAACGCCGCCTCACACGTACTCCGCGCCATGGAGCAAGTTGTAAATGGCGTTAATTTGCATGGAGCATTCGGCAACGCCGGATCACGGACGGTTGCAGTTATCAGTTCTGATGCGTATGTGGCCGGATTGGCGGGACTTCTTCACCTGCATTGGCAGTTGCCCGGATATCAACCGGATTTTTGTGCTCCCGGTGGAGCGCTCGTTTTCGAACTGCGACAGTCGAATAGATCGAAAGGGTATCTTGTCCGCGTGTTCTACACCGCACAGACCTTTGACCAACTCCGTAGTCTGACGCCTTTGACGCTAAGTGAACCACCTGCAACAATGCAGCTTCTGGTTCCGGGCGGCAGCACCTCGGCCACGGATCTGGATGTTAACTTTGGCGTTTTTCAAAAGCTTATGACGAACGCAATCAACCCGGCGTACGTGGAAGTTCCTCGGAACGAGGCCACCCCTAATGTGTTGACTGGAGTCTCCTGCCAACCGGACCCCGCCTGTCAGGAATAAGCTCAATTCTGAGAACGGCTGAGAACGGGGCGAGAACGGCGCCAGGGTTAGACCGGAGTAGGACCGAAAGCGCCGGGATAAACCGGCATAGAGTTGGGGATGAAAGAGCCCCACATGAAGGGAGAAGCTACTCCATTATGGCCCCGAGCCGGGAGGGGAATTCTGAACAGGGGGAAAGTCCACCGGGTAGCGGTGCAAGGACTGAGGACTGAGAGTCAGGAACGTGCTGGACCAAGGCTTTCCCATGATAAAGATCCAATATGAAGGTGACTCCTCCGATCCTTCCCGGCTATTTCCTTTCTCTTTTTCTCACGAGCGGTTTATAGGGCAGAGCCTTGAGCTTGACGATCGTTTTCACCTGCTCAAACTCCGCGTCTTTATGGACGAGAACGGCTTGTTCAGCAACAGCCGTGGCGACAATCCAACTGTCGCAGACGGAGAGATTGTTCGAGGCCTTTATCTCTATGGACTTTTCGAAGATAGTGTTGGTGACGTCTATTCTTTTCAACGGCATAAGATCGAGGTATTTTGCAAATTCGTCGGATTCCGCCTTGCCCGCGTTTTTCCATATGCGGTATCTGCCCTCCATGCAACTCATGAAGGAAACGTAAACATGCGCGCCTGAACGCAGGAGATCGTCCACAAAATCAGCCCCCTCTTCATCGTTCCAGAGCGTCAACAGCGCAGAGGTATCCAGCACGTACGACTCAGATGTCATTGTTTTTTTCATCTTCGTCTTTTTTCTCGGCACGCCTTTCCTCGACCAACCGCTCCGTGGAATATCTTCCTGAGCCGCGGCCTCTGAACGCAGCCACCGGATCTTTAGGGAGGGGGATAACCCATATGTTGCTCCCTTCCACGATCCACTCGATGCTCGATTTGGGCTCTATGTTGAACTTTCTTCTTATTTCAGCCGGTATGGAAACCTGGCCGCGCGCCGTCACCTTCGCTTTCATACCAGTGTTCTCCTTTCATGCCATTTCTAATTTACACGATGTTTGAGTATAAATCGTGTCTGTAATATCTGTCAAGCACCCCGGAGGCCCCGAGGGCCGACAGGGCGATGGAGAGGCGCGGCGACACTGAGACACGGGGACAAAACCGACTCCCCTTCTCCGTGTCGGTCTTTACCTCCGGGACCTCTCCTTGACCGGACTATGCCCCGTCTCTGCTGTGGTGAACGGGCGCCTTTTCGGGAAGTCCCATCTTACTCACTATCCCATGCTTGAAATTCATGGCAGTTTCTATCATAGTGGACCTGCCGGCGCTCCTGGGTAAGTACAGATTGCATAAACCGGAATGCCCTCAAACCTGATGAAGACCAAAATCGCATGGAATGACAAACGCCATTTGAATGGACAGAAAGACTCGGCAACTTCCCGCACAGGGGAGACGCACGGTAAACTTATTCTCCCATTTCGTTGGCGGCGCGGCCATCCAGCATACTGGAGACGTTATTCTGAAAGTGAAAGAGTCTTATATTATTGCGCTTTCCATTATCGGAATTTTGTTGGTTCTGTTTGCTTTGAAAACAGCGCTGGACCTCCAACCGACGCCCGTTGCCCTTTTGTTCGGCGACTCGGAGGTGAGGAAGCCACAGCTTGTCGACCGAATCGGCAATCCGTTGTCGATCAGCTATCAGAACAGGTGGAGCGTTCAAACGGTTGCCTTGCACGAAGTCCCGGCGCTTTTGCAAAGTGCGTTTATCGAGTCGGAGGACAGGCGTTTCCTGAGCCACAGCGGGGTTGACTGGCGGGCCCGCGTGCACGCCCTGGCCCAAAACCTGCGGGTCATGAAAGGGGTGCGGGGAGCAAGCACTATTACAGAACAGGTCGTCCGCATGCTTCACCCTCGGCCACGAACCGTATGGTCCAGATGGCTCGAAGGGATCGAGGCGGCGCGTATCGAGAAGCGTTTTTCAAAAAGCGAGATCCTGGAGTTCTACCTCAATCAGGTCCCGTACGGACATCAGAGAAGGGGGGTCGTCGAAGCGGCCCGGTTCTATTTCGACCGCGATCCCGCAACTCTGAATGTGAAGGAGAGCCTTGCGCTGGCGGTTCTCGTGCGGGCGCCTTCAAGTCTCGATCTGAAACAACGGCGCGGGTCTCTTGATAAGCGGCTCTCAAAGCTTGCGGCGCATATGCGCGACAGGGATCTGCTCAGTGAAGCGCAATATCGGGCCGCTCTTTCGGAGGGCTTTGAATTCGCCCATTCCAAAAGAGTGATCGAAGCGCCTCAATTCGTTCACTATGTATTCGATTCCACCGGCGCCGAGGTACTGAACTCCAGCGGCAGGGTGACGACCAGCCTTGATGGGCGCGTGCAGCAAAAAGTCCGGCAAATCCTGTGGAACCGTCTCCAGGCGTTAAGATCAAGCGATGTGGGCGATGGGGCGGCTCTCGTCGTTGACAATCGAACCGGCGAGGTGCTTGCATGGGTGAGCGAAAGCATTTCAGCCGGAGAATCACAAGGCTGGGTGGATGCAGTCACGGTGCGGAGGCAGCCGGGTTCCACGTTGAAACCTTTTCTCTACGCCCTTGCGATGGAAATGGGATGGACAGCGGCAACGTTGATAGAAGATTCTCCTCTTTCCGAAGCTGCCGGTTCGGGACTGCACAGTTTCCACAATTACAGCAGGACTTATTACGGCCCGCTTCGGCTGCGGGTTGCGCTTGGAAATTCCCTGAATACGCCGGCCATCAGAACGATCCAATTCACGGGGACCCAACGGTTTCTCCAGTGGCTGCGCTCGCTGGGCATATCGGGTCTCAATAAATCGGCTGACTTTTACGGACACGGTCTCGCTCTGGGAGATGGCGAAGTGAGCCTCTTCGAACTGGTGCAGGCTTACTCGGCCCTGGCGCGCCACGGCGCCTTCCGGCCGCTGTGCGCTCTGTGCGAGCGCCGCCTGCCTTCCGACGAAATACGTCCCGTGATCGGTTCGACTACGGCGGCAATAATTGCCGACATACTGTCGGACCCCCAGGCGAGGCGCCTTGAATTCGGAGAAGGCCACCTCCTGCGCTTTCCGGTCCAGACGGCCGTAAAAACAGGGACTTCCTCGGACCATCGGGATTGCTGGGCAGTCGGTTTTACCGAACGATACACCGCCGGCGTGTGGATGGGAAATCTCGACCGCCGGCCAACCAGGGGAGTAACCGGGGCCATCGGCCCGGCGCTCGTTCTTCGGGCCATCTTCGCGGAACTGAACCGCGACGCGGAAACAGGCCCTTTTTCGGCGTGCTCCGGCCTGCAGTCCGTGAGCATTTGCGCAGTGAGCGGAATGCTTGCAGGCCCCGACTGTCCGCGTATGGACGAAAAATTCGAGCCGGGCAAAGTTCCCGTTGAAGTATGTTCGCTTCATTCGAGCCTGACAGCATGCAACGATGTGGGGCCGGAATCCGTCCCCGCCCACCCGGCATCGGGCAGCCGGCATCCAGGATCCGGCATTCAGTTGCTTCAGCCCACGCCAGGTCTTCAAATCGCCATGGACCCCCGGATTCCCGCTGAACTTCAGGCGTTTGCCTTTAAAATCTCTAAAAATATCAAGCCTGAGAGAGTCCAGTGGGTCCTGAACGGAAAACTGGCAGGGGAGACCGGAAAAGACGAGCATCAGTTCTTATGGCCGCTTTCCCGAGGCGAATACATCGTTCAAGCCAGGGTGTGGCGTGGAGGCCAAACTGAGCCGGTCGAAACATCCCAGACAGCGTTCATGGTGAAATGACGCCCTCCGGCATTGGCTCACATGCCTGCCTGGATATATACTTGTTAAATCTCTATTAGCAGGGAGTTGAGAGTAGATGAACGAAAAGTTGTTTGACCCGAGAATGCATTCGGTTGAGCACATCATAAATCAAACCATGATCCGGATGTTTGGCTGTAAGCGGTGCTTCAGCGCGCATATCGAAAAGAAGAAATCAAAAGTGGATTATCACTTTGAGCGGAACTTGCAGGCAATAGAAGTCGAACAACTTCAAAATAGAGTAAACAAGATCATTGAGGCCGATTTGCCTGTTACGGAAGAATTCATCTCGAGGCATGAGGCTGAAAGGCTCTTCAACCTGGATCGGTTGCCGGAGGCGGCCGGCGATACGATTCGAATAGTCAGGATAGGCGACTATGACGCCTGCCCATGTATAGGCCCGCATGTAAAATCAACAAAAGAACTCGGCCGGTTTCGGGTGATATCGGCCAGCTTCGATCAGGGAGTATTGCGAATAAGATTTAAGCTTGAAGCCTGACCGGTGCCCATTCGACATCATAGTGCGCTTCTGAACGGAAGTCTTCGCGCAGAATGAAAAGGGTCCTGCAAGTCTCAAAAAACCAAACATGGGGCCGGCTGCTTTCCGGGTATTCGGCCACATGTTTCTGATTGCGGCTGACAACACTTGGAAGTGAAGCCGCTAGTCGCCAAAGTCGATGATCATGTCGGCTTCATTGCCGCAGACTTTGCATGTCCTGGTTTCTTTCTGTTTTTTTTGGGTTTCACCGGAAGGCGCCTGCACATCCACCCATTGGCAGCTTATGGTCATCTCCGCTTCATTCCCACATTTTTCGCACATACACACTTCGATTTTATCAGCCATTGCAGTCTCCTTTTTGAATGACGAGAATCGGGTTAATTGCGCAGTCGCAGCGCCCCGCTGTTCAGCGGATAGTCCAACCAGGCGCTTGACCTCCTCGATGTTTAGACCCAACCCCTCCGCTACGCGACGGCCATAATCGGGGTCGGCTTTGAAAAACAGTGCGGTTTGCCGCGGTTGGATGCGTCCTAGAGCCTTACCAAGGTGGTCAACGATATGGCCTATGAGGTGATCGCGGTCCATGTCGGCCATGGCCTTCCGGTACAGGTTCCCGGCTTGTACAAAATCATCATTGGGAAAATTAAATGCGAAGTGAGCGGCATTGCCCGAAACCTCGAAGGGAGGCTCACCGGAAACCGGGTCCGGCGCCGGTCAACCAAACGAATTGGGCCAATAATTCGGCCTGCCTTCCCCATTTATAATCACCGCTGAACTCAAGTTCCAGTACCTCGCCTGTTGACTTTGGAACAGCCAGCGTTTTGTACACGGTGGCGATGGTCGTGGTAGGAAAACCCTTTTTCACAAGGGCGTGAATTTCCTCTGCGCCGGGATGTCCCCGGCTCTCAGCCAGAATCTTAAGTATCGCCAGTCGTTGTGGCGCAATGTGGTATCCCTTTTCCCGCAGTTCGCGGAGCAAACTGTCAAAGCGGCTGGGGATATCCGGCATTGGGACTTTCCGAATCTAAGATTATGGAGACGCATTATCACAAGAAAATTATTATGTTAAGCGCCAAAAAGGGGAGTTTCCCCGGAGCGGAGAGCCTGGACTCGAGTTGGCGAACGAAACGCCTGATGATTTCAGATACAATGATGTATTTCTCAGCCACAGTTCAAAGGACAAGGTGGTTGTCCGCCGGATCGCGGAGCATCTGCCGGCGGAGGGGTAGCGCGTGTGGTTCGATAACCGGGCAATCCAACCTGTAGTGATTTAGGGCTTGTCCGTAAATAAATCCTTTGCGCTCGCAATCGGCCTTTGGTCTGCTTTGGCCGCTCCTCAATCGCAAAATCCTCGACGTAGCCCAACTACGCCTGCGGTTTTGCTCAATCCTCGCGACCAAATCAATCTCAAATCCCGGCGCGATCCCTAAGAGGCTTATTTACGGACAAGCCCTTAGTCCCTTGATTTTTCTATCGGAACCTGCCTTTGCATGTGGTATTTTTGGAGCATGGAAGAGAGCACAGAAGGTCCTGTCTCTTTCCTGGATGTACAATAAACCGGCCAACGATAGAAGAAAGGTTGTATGATCTAAACCCAAAATCATTTTCCTAAATACTATAGTAGGGAAATCCGCCCATGTTAAACGCTATCAAACAATTTTTCACTCTCCCCGTTTTTCCCGCCAATGAAGCTAAGACCCGTGTGACCAGAATATTATATACTCTGGTGACAACGCTCCTGATTGCTATGGCTTTTGCGCTAATAATAGCCGTTCCTTTTATATATGTACAAAAATGGTTGGCAATAATCATTCTTCTTACTATGCTTGGGTTTTTAGTTATGGTAAATATTTACGCCAAGTGTGGTTATCTGCTGATAGCCGGCCTATTGTATATCTTTATGCTCTGGGGGTTAGCCACCATAATATTATATTTCGGGACCGGAACAAGCAGCCAGGCCACTTGCCTGTATATATCCATAACAGTGATGGCAGGCATCCTGTTAAGCGCGCGGTGGGCCGTCGCCCTTGCCATTATCAGCTCTCTGGTTGTGTTGGGGTCTGCCTTGCTGGAAATGAACGGCTACCCATTTCCGCATATCTTTCTTGAGCTGCCTCTAACACGGTGGTTTGACTTTTCGATAATTCTCGTTTTTACCATAACGCCTTTATTCCTTATCCTCACCAGCCTGTCTGAGGTCCTGGCCGGCGCCAAGCTGGAGATTGCACACCGTAAAGAAGCTGAACTATCGTTGCAGCAGAGCAATGCGCGAATATGCCATCTCAACGATGTCCTGCGCGCAGTTCGTGACGTCGGAAGCCTTATCAACAGAGAGAAAGACCCTACTGAGCTGTTGAACGCGGTCTGTGACAGCCTCGTGCAAACCCGCGGCTATGTAATAGTGTGGATCGGGAAACCGGAAGCAGATTCCAAGCGAGTGCTGCCGGCAGCCTACTCGGGAGCGGACGGGGAATTCCTGGAACAAGCCCCGATCACCTGGGATGACAGTCCCACCGGACAGGGGCCTGCGGGCACGGCGATGCGCGAACGCCGGGCTGTAGTCTTCTCTGACCTCGCCACCGACCCGCGCTTTGCCCTGTGGAAAGGTCCCGTCATGACCGATGGCGGCGCCTCCATTGCCTCCATCCCCCTCATCCATAAGGAGCGCCTCTTGGGCGTCCTGACGGTCAAGGCCGACCGTCCGCATGCGTTCGATCCCGAAGAGGTGGAGCTTTTGAGCAACCTGGCGGCGGACTTGGCTCGAGCGCTTCAAAGTCTGGAAAACGAAGCGGCCCTGCGGGAGAGCGAGGGGTTGTATCGCACGCTTGTCAACTTATCCCCCGACGCTATCTCGGTGGCTGACATGACTGGCCTGCTCACCTTCAAGTCACCTAAGGCCCGGCAAATGTTTGAAGATTCGCCTGGTGACGAGGCCCTTCGAGACAGTCTATTATGTTGGGTCACCCCGGAAGACCATGAAAAGATGTCTACGAGCATACGGCGTCTCCTGACCGAAGGAATAAGCACAGCTACTGAATACACACTGCTCAAGAAGGATGGGACCCGCTTTATCGGAGAGGTCAACGCCGCTGTCATTCATTCTCCTGACGGCAGTCCAATGAGAATGATCGCCATTATCCGTGACGTCACCGAGCGCAAGCGGGCCGAAGACACGTTGCGCGAGAGTGAGGAACGTTTCTCCAGATTCTTTCGCGCCAGCCCCATCGGCGCCGGTATCCTCCGCCTGACCGACAGCAAATTTGCCGACGTCAATGATGTGTTGCTGGGCTTATTTGGCTACACACGCGAGGAAATCATCGGCCAAACCCCGTTGGATCTGGGAATATGGGATAATCCTGAAGACCGGGCGAAGATGGTCGAAATACTGCAAAGGCAAGGCAGGGTAAAGGACTTTGAAACCCGGTTCCGTTTTAAATCCGGTGAGATCGGGGATGCGCTTTTTTCGGCGGAAGTTATCGAGGCAGCCGGGCAGCAGTATATCTTGAGCCTTATATATGACATTACCGAGCGCAAGCGGGGAGAGAAGGAAAGAAAGAAACTTGAGGAACAACTGTTCCAGGCTCAGAAGATGGAATCAGTAGGACGTTTAGCCGGCGGCGTGGCGCACGATTTCAACAACATTCTGGGCGTCATCATCGGGCGGGCGGAAATGGCCCTGCAACAGGACATTCCCGCAGACAAACTCCGTCGCAACCTCGAGGAGATCCTCAAGGCGGGCCTGCGTTCAGCGGATCTTACGCGGCAACTGCTGGCCTTTGCCCGAAAACAAACCGCCGTCCCGAAGATACTGGATCTGAACGGCACGATCTCGGGCATGCTAGAGATGTTGAGGCGGCTCATAGGCGAGGATATCGACCTATTCTGGGCGCCGGAACTCGATCTCTGGAAAGTCAAAATTGATCCATCCCAGGTGGACCAGATTCTGGCCAATCTTGCGGTCAATTCCCGCGACGCCATTTCCGGAGCAGGCGCGATCACCATGAGGACCGAGAACGTTGTGATCGACGATTCCATCAGGGCCGAGACCCCCGAATTCATTCCCGGAGAATACGTCCTGCTGACCGTGAGCGACACCGGAGCGGGTATGAGTCAGGAAGTGCGCGAGAAGATATTCGAGCCTTTTTTCACCACCAAGGAAGTGGGCAAGGGAACAGGGTTGGGATTGTCCACCGTTTACGGCAT
>PLSV01000335.1 GCA_003165235.1 Syntrophobacteraceae bacterium | reverse complement strand
TGGACTTTGAGGCCGACAAGTTCGGATGCTTCGTTCACGGCGGTGAGGGAGATCCTTGCGATATCTTTTTGAGTCGAGTTGTCGAAAACGAGACACCGGAATTCAGAGAAGCCGCCAGATTATGAAGAGGGGCAGGCATTATGAAAACACCACCTGATTGCATCGAATCAATAGAATACAAAGGCTGCCTCATAAAGATTTTTCCTGACGAAGACCCACCCGATCCCCGCAAAGAGTTCGACCACCTCGGCACCATGGTTTGCTTCCACCGGCGCTATGATCTTGGCGACCGGCATGAATTCCGAAGTCCAGAAAAATTTATGGAGTTCTTGAAAGAAGAGAAGCCAATCTGCCTGCCTTTGTTCCTGTTCGATCACAGCGGAATCACAATGAGCACGGAAAGCGAGAGGTTCAAGGCGTGTGACCCTCAAGGCTGGGACTGGGGAATGCTCGGCTACATCTATGTCACCAAAGAGAATGTCCGAAAAGAATACGGGGTGAAGCGAGTCAGGCGGAAGATTTTGGATCAGGTAACGAAGCTTTTGCTGGCTGAAGTCGCGGAATATGACCACTACCTCACAGGCAATGTCTATGGCTACGAGATAACCAAGGATGAGAAGCCACAAGCAGGGGAAGTCATCGATAGTTGCTGGGGATTTTTCGGTGCCCCCGGAGACTGCATGATTCCCGAGGCCAAGGCGGTCATAGACCAGATCATCAGGGAGGCCGCATGATTGATGATGGCAGAACCACCTGTATTCACTGCGCCATTCGCGGCTTGAAGCATTGGATGTGTCCGTGGCAAACAGAGACCGGCCTTAAATACGCACACCCCGAATGCAATGAAAAAGTGAGCTTTACGGACCTTGATGGCGCCAACCCAAGACTCGCGGGAGTGAGAAACGATGATCGACATTAACGAAGCGCCGGACAAGCGAGCGGCAACCCTGGAAAGATTCCTCGAGAACTGTGGACACGAAGATCCTTACATACAAAATATCTGGATGGCCGCTCGTCATTTGGTCACGGCGGGTTTAGGCCATTGCGTTTACCAGACCCAGTACGAAAGCGGCACAACGCTATGGGGCGCCCCCGGTTCCCATCACTCCATTCCTCGAATTCCCTATGAGCCAAGAAAACCCAGGATGGTGATCACAATACATCGTGGACTTCTCGCTTCAGTGGTTACCGATGTTCTGATCGATATCACAATACTGAAGGTAGATGAGGATGCGGACGACACGATCTATCGAGAGGAAAGTCTCGAGGTCAATCCAGATTATGTTGCTCGGAAGTTTGCAGAGGCTGAAAAGTTCTGGGAGGAAGAGGCAGATGATTAGCCGGGCGAAAAAGAAAGAGTACATCAAAGCGGGCGGCAGCTTCTGTATCAATTGCGGCAGCGGGAATATTTCTGCCGGCAAGATTGAAGCCGAAGGCAGGGAAGCGTGGCAGGAAGTCCAATGCTACGACTGCGGCTCAGAGTGGAACGACATCTTTAGGCTAATCGGCGTCGATGACATCATCCTGCCGGAAAATGAGCCCAAGATCCCCCAGGTCCGTGGCGACAAGGAGAGTGCCGATGAGCACCCCGAAACGGCTTAGAAAATACCTGGAGCAAGGCGATAGCTGCTGCAATTGCGCAGAGTACTCCATTGAAGGCGGACCCTTTGAGCAAGACGGCATGTTTGTTTCCCAGGAAGTCTGGTGCACAGCGTGTGGCGCCGAATGGACGAACGTCTTCAAGCTGGTAAGTATCAGGGACTTCAAGATTGAGGATACAGAAAATGAAGCCGGTGAAGACACAAGGTTATTTAACGCTTGACCAATGCGAAGTCGGAAAACCTGTATTTCCGATGGACATGGAGATCCCGATTTATAAAGGCTGCGGGAAGCTCCTGGCGGCGGCTAAGCAAGTGGTATCGAACTGGGAACAGGGCGATTTAGCTGCGGCTGTCCGGGATCTCGACTTCTGCATCAAAGAGATCGAGGGCAAGGTAGCTGAAAGGCCCCGTGACGTAATCCTTCTGGTAATCGAGTTCCGCAATGGCCGCAATTTTTTGGCCTGTGAAGATATGGAGCGGGCAATCGATGAACTGTACGAATTCGTCGAGGAATACTGGCATGAGATGCCTGCCGATGTCGGCCAAATCCCGTCTGACAAACTGAAGGCAATCGAATTGTATTACAAGGAAAAAGAAGGCGAGGAATCCTATGAAATGCAGGCCTTGGCGCTCCTTTCCGGCCGGGACGAAGACTAAAGGAGAATACATGCCGTATCTTTTGCTCAAAACCCATGTTTTCGAGGACTGGTACGATCTCACTCCAATAGCAATCGTTAACCTAGATAACCTTGAACTCCTGAAAACCTACCGCGACAAAGGCATGCAAATACTGGAACTTGGAGAGCCAACACCAAACTACATAAAATATTTCAACGCCATGGCCGTGTTCTATGACGTGGATGTGTTCGACTATGAATTCGGGGATGACCTCGATAATGGATCGGCCATCTTGTTAGACGAGTTGCCCGAGGGGATGAGATCTCTTGCCCCCGACTCCAACCACTACATGCCGGTCGATGCTCTCATGATCGAAATCTGCATGAGAAATCCCAATGAAATGTTTTGGACAGGGTATCTGGGGTATTCAAACATCCGGATCGAGACTGATTCGTTCGATCTCACTCGACTTGAAGAGTATCGCCACGCTGGAACCATACTGGACAATGCATCCATTCAGGTTGGCACAGAGCGGACGGTACAAGATTGAAATCCAAAAGAGAACAGGCGCCGGTACGGGGCCGTCTCTCCATAATGGGACTATACGACGAGCAAGGAGAAGAGCCATGAACATTGAGGAAACCATATTTGATGAGGGTATGGCGATCAATTCGCTCGTTGCGTTGAAGCGGTTGATCGAGATTATCGGCGAACATAATACCAATACGATCTTGGAAGATCGGGTGAGAAAGGACACACGCGTGA
>PLSV01000088.1 GCA_003165235.1 Syntrophobacteraceae bacterium | reverse complement strand
TCCTCCTTTCCATTTCCATACACACCATTCGTCACTGGATGGACGGGAAGATTCGCTGCCACATTTTTACGTGCATGGTGGCACTCACCTATCTTCGAATGCTGGAAAATCGGCTGCACCGGGCTGAGATACCACAAACCGCAGCCACTGCTATGGAGACAAAGCGCAAACTTCATTCTCGCCTGTGCTGGTATTCCGGAAATCCCAAGCAGCAGAGGATCATTGAGGAACCCACCGAGAATCAATCGGCAATACTCAAGGCTTTTGGCTACAAAATCGCCAGTGTAATCTTACAAAAATTAAATTCATAAGCACTGGAATTACTTGGCTTATTAGCTTATTTTGCCCTGAGATTCCTTAAATTCCTGTCGGAGAAGGGCCGGATCAGCCATAAGATTTATTATTGGTGAGAAAAACTAATCATTAGGTGAAATTAAATTCAATTTTAGTTTTTTCTTACCATTGATAAAAGTTAGTGGGGGAATTCGTTGAGCGGGCTGCTGAAATCGCCAACGATCTGGGTGGAAATGCACGGATGGTGAAGGCCCAAATAGACGCCGGGGGCAAGGCCGGCGGCGTCGAACGCGCTGCCTCCATGGAAGATGTAAAGGCGCACGCATCCAGCATGTTAGGGAAAGTGCTGATAACGCATCAAACCGGGGCAGCCGGCAAAGTGGTCAGAAAGGTTTTGATCGAACAATGCACAGAAATCGATCAGGAGTTCTACGTAGGGATAGCCCTGGACCGTGCAACCAGCGGGATATCGTTAATGGCCTGGTCAACTATCTGGGAGCAAGAGGCTGTTGCCTGCGACGACCTGGCTGGTCACACCGAGATCTACTGGTGCTGACGCAACCTTGCTAGTCAGGAGAAAGCTGAATCTAACCCTATTCATTGAAGGAGGTTGACCATGCCAAAGATCGACGTTCCAACCATCGTCCGAGAGGCGATGAAGGACCCGGAATTCTCCCGCGAGATGCGTTTCTTCGACGGCTTACTCAAGATTGCGATCGCCGATGATGAAACCATACTCGAGTTTAGCGACGGCAAGTTGCTGTCAGCCCAAGCCAAGTCGATTCCCGATGAGAAGTGTCAGATCTTCGTCAAGGGTACTGCCGAACATTGGGAAAAGATGCTCGCGCGATACCCGGCGCCGTTTTACCAGTGTCTGCAGACGACTGCCGTCAAGCACGGCCTTAAGATGAGCGTCACCAACCAGACATATGCTTACCTGCCTGCGTTGAACCGGCTGCTGCAGATATTGCGCGAGAAGAATAACTGAAAGGGGGAAATGGCTTATGGTCAAGTATGAACCGATTACAGGACACTATATTAATATCGAAGTTGATGGTATCGAGTACCGCGTATACTTCGAGGAGGCCGGCCAGGGCATCCCGTTCCTGGTGGGCCATACGGCTGGCTCTGACGGCCGCCAGTACCGTCATCTGCTCAATGACGCGGAGGTCACCAAAAACTACCGGGTCATCGCATTCGACCTGCCGTATCACGGAAAGTCGCTACCGCCGCATGGTGTGAAATGGTGGGCGCAGGAATATAACATGACCAAGCAGCTCATGATGGATATTCCCAACACCTTCGCACAGGCTCTTGAGCTTGATCGCCCTATCTACATGGGTAGCTCGATGGGTGGACACCTGGCGATTGACTTGGCGCACTCGTACCCGGAAAAATATCGTGCGACCATCGCTGTCGAAGGCGCGCTCCGATCTGCGATCGAATACGTCGATGTCGGTATGGAGGGTATCCGCCGCGAGTTTGATAATCCCAATGTCAGCCGCAATTCAATAGGCGCGGCGATGCTGCTGAACATGTCGCCGTACTCGCCTGAGGCGAACGTACGAGAGGTGCAGTGGATGTATATGCAGGGAGGCCCTGGCATTTTCGCGGGCGACCTGTTGTACTACTACTATGATCATAACATGTCACCCGATGAGGCGCGTTCCATCGACACGAGCAAGTGCATGTTGTATTTCCTGACGGGGGAATACGATCCGAACACTTCTCCCGCAGAAACGAGCGAGATCGCGAAACTTGTGAAGGGCTGCAAGTTCTGGCCGATGGCCAAGCTTGGCCACTTTCCCGTGAGCGAGAACTACCCGGAGTTCCGGAAGTACCTGCTGCCGATCCTGGAAGAAATTAAGGCCGCCTCTCGCTAACTGCGATCATTACAATTGCAATAGGTTGAGTTGGCGCTCATGACTGACAAAAAAGAGTTTGACTTTATTCTAATGCTGTAATATCCAACGAGAAAGGAATAAACAAATGCTAATTTCCCGGAATCATGCACCACTCAGAAATGACACCTCGTGAATTTCCTAACCAATGCTATTATCGAAGGTAGGTTTAAACCAAATCAGCGCTTGAAAGACTGGCACTAAAACAGAAGCTGTCTCTCATCCAGAAGTGGAGCCACAAGCTTGAATCGTTTGGCGATCAATTCTTTGTACATGCCATAAGTATATCATGGCAGGGAAGAATGTAAATGTTATTTTGTGACAGCTACTAAGAGGAGACTTATAATGAAAACAAAAGCAGTACTATTAAGAAAATCAGGCATGGAACGTCCATATGCCAAATCGAAACCGCTAACAATTGAAACTGTCGAGCTTTCTCCTCCCGGGCCTGACGAGGTTTTAGTGAAAATCGCTGCTGCTGGCCTCTGTCATTCGGACCTATCGGCCATCAACGGTGATCGACCACGTCCTCTCCCTTTGGCGCTTGGCCACGAAGCCTCCGGTATTGTGAGTGAGGTAGGTCCGCATGTATCCGAGGTTCAGAAAGGTGACCACGTGGTTATGTCCTTCCTGCCAGTCTGCGGTCATTGCCCGGCGTGCGCGGAGGGGCGTGGCGCGCTTTGCGGACCTGGATATGCAGCTAACGCAAAAGGCACACTTCTGTCCGGAAGTCGCCCCATCCATCTTGACGGACAAGACATCAATATTCACAGTGGTATTTCTGCTTTTTCCGAATATGTCGTTGTATCAAAACATTCAGTTGTGAAGGTTCCGAAAGAGTTAGATCTAACCCATGGTGCGCTTTTCGGTTGTGCAGTAATGACTGGTGTTGGCGCAGTGGTGAATACATGCCGCGTAAGACCGGGAGAGACTGTTGGAATAATCGGTCTTGGGGGCGTTGGCCTTTCTGCTGTTCTCGGAGCTGTGGCGTGCGGCGCTAGCAAAATTATTGCGATCGACCTCTTGCAGTCGAAACTTGACATTGCCAGTAAAATGGGCGCGACCCACACTTTCCTAGCCTCTGACGGGGACATCGTTGACCAGATCAAAGCAGTTACAAACGGTGCTGGGGTGCAGTATGCTATCGAGTTTGCTGGTTCCCCTAAGGCGTTCAATGTTGCATTTAATATCACCCGCCGCGGTGGAACAACTGCTGTTGCGGGACTGACCAGTCACTCAAATTTCGAGATAGCCCCCCTGGTGTTGGTGGGGGAAGAGCGTACCGTTAAGGGATGCTATATGGGAAGTTGTGTGCCATCACGCGATATTCTTTATTACATAGACTTGTACTTGGCAGGTAAACTGCCGGTCGATAAACTGATGTCAAGCACTGGTCCAATGGATAATATTAACGAAGCCTTCGATCGTCTCGACCGCGCCGAAGTACTCCGTCATATTATCATTCCTTAAGGGCTGATGGTGATTAACTCATCCGCCTGGAAGCGTTCTGCAACGCCTCGCGAAGGTGATCGCGACCTGCAGCCAGAGACCTCTTCTCGTGGGGAATATAGAGGTCAAATTATTAAGGCTGGTCGTAAAATCTTAACGGGACAGCAGTGATTGATCATAAAGGAACGGAGGATGAACAAAGAGCTTTTTGAAACTGGTCTGAAAATTAGGGGTGAGGTTCTCATACGAAGTTGCGTTCAAGNNGTTCGGGTTCGCGCTTACACATTGAACTGATGCTCGAGGCTTCAAGTTCGCGCCCGATCTTTTGCGAGGACGCACCCCCGAGCAGCTCTCCATGCCCGAACCGTTACCCTGCTCTATATGGCGCTGCAGCGGNNCCAAATCTTGCGGGGTGCGGGGAAGTCGCTTCCCCGCTCTTTTCGGTCGCCTCAACTTGAGCGCAACTTAGTATCAGCCCTGAATACGTAGACAATGTCATTCAGGATTCAGATGACTTCACCCAGCCACTACAGGAACTAGTCACCCAATATTGCTGAGGAGAGATCTGGGGTGATCAAATAAGGTAACAGGTCGTTTGAAATGGAAGAAAAGAAGCCACGCGGATACATATGGCCCCAAGTTTTTTGTCACGAATGGAGAAGTAATAATGGGTAAACCGGCTGCGGCTCTTTTTCACAATGCGATAATTGGGGTCCTCAGTGGGATATTTCGGTTCGACTGATCGAAAGGTGGCGCCGTGCTCCATGCTTTTCAAGATGAAATAGACGCCAAAGTGGTTCTCACGTTCCAGTCTTTTGAGGGAAGGCCGAACGTAATCTTCCTTACGAACGCCCGGTTCCGCCCATTCAATTGGGATGGTGTGATTCTTTGCGTATGAGTCAATCCAGAAAGTTGCATCAAGGTTTCCATCGGCTGTTCCTCCTTATGAGTTGTTGCGCAAAACAATCTTAGAAAGAATGGCGGATGGAATTCAAGTTCTTAAAATTTCAAATATCTTTAGGCTAGGAGTTATTGATGCAAAACGCTCAAAAAGTTTTAGGATTTCTGGCCAGACGCCAAAGGTACATTATCGGAATTGTAATTCTCTGTCTGATCATGGTGGCTGGATTGATTGGGGTGGAGGGATTTTTTTCCATCACAAACTTTTGGTCGTTGCTTGTTCTGGCGGCGTTTCTTGGGCTGGCATCTTTTGGTCAAACATTTTGCGCTTTACTCGGCGGTTTGGATTTGTCGATTCCCTTCGTAATCGGTACAACAAATATTGGCCTTGCTAGCCTTCTCGCTCATGGTCAACCGCCAGTATTGTCAATTGTCTTTATTATTGTATTCGGAGTTGTCTTCGGCTGCATTAATGGCATACTTAGCTTTCGCATTCAGGGGCAGTCTTTGATTATATCGCTTGGAAGCGGATTCGCGATTGCGGGTGGGGCGCAGATTTTGACGAGTATAGGTTCAAGATTTGGTGGCAATGTTGTTTATGGGGTTGTGCCATCATGGCTCGTAGCCTTTGCGTCAATGAATGGGACAATATTCGGATTCCACTTTCCTCCTGTAGTTCTTTTCTGGATCATCATAAGTGTTCTCACCATAGTGTTTGTTGATAACACCTGGTTCGGTCGTAACTATTATGCTATTGGTGGTAACCGGATAGCCGCGGCAAGGTTAAGCGTATCAGAATTTAAGGTTTGGGTAACCGCTTATGGGGTTAGCGGTGGCATGGCTGCTATCACAGGTGTTATATTTCTGGGTTTCAGCGGCGGCGGTTTCGTTGGTGTTGGTGACCCCTATCTTTTTATGACTGTGGCGGCAGTAGTGATGGGAGGAACCTCTCTGTTAGGTGGTTGGGGCGGTTATGGTTCGACGATAATCGGTGTTCTCATTCTCACTACGCTCGCCTCTCTTCTTGTTGGCCTTGGATTGAGCTATGCAGCGCAGCAAGCGGTAATCGGGGTATTGATCGTACCAATGATAGTTTTTTATGCCCGTTCGCCGCATATCCGAATGCAGATCTAACGATCATTCTATATGAGTCTACCTTAAAAAACATGACCTTTTGTGAGGTGGCATTGAAACTCGTTGTGTTTGAAATTGGGTTGGTTGTTTTTTAATAATTCGTAAAATGAAAGGGTGGGTGACAAGTAGTTTCTATGAAAACCTGCCCTAATATTTCTATCATACCTTCCAAAAGAATCGGGAACATCTCCAATTAATGGGAGAAAATCCCCCAGCTTTGTTTGGCCCTTGAAGGCAATGTTACGGACTACCATCGTTTCGTCCTCAAGCATTTGATGGACCATCTCGACTATCTGGAATCTCAGATCGAGACCTTTAGCCGAAGGATTGAGGAGATAAGCCGCCCTTTCGAGGGGGCGATTGAGGCAGTGGCGAAGCTTCCCGGCATTCAAAGCCGTTCGGCTGAAAACATCATCGCCGAGATCGGATACAACATGGAGCAGTTTCCTTCGGATGAGCATATTTCCAGGGAATAATGAAAGCGCAGGGAAGCGGAAGAGCGGCAAAACCACAAGGGGAGCCGATGGCCCCGGAGCGCACTCAATCAGGCAGCGTGGGCCGCTTCTCACAAGAAAGGCTCCTATTTCCAAGCCCAATACAGACGACTTGCCGGCCGTAGGGGTAAGAAGCGCGCAGTGATTGCTGTTGGCCATTCCCTTCTCGTTTCCATCTACCATATTCTCAAAAGCAAAGCGGACTACAAGGAACTGGGTGGTGACTACTTTGATAAGATCAATCCCAAGCGTCTGGCGCCATACCTCGTAAAACGGCTCGAGAACCTCGGTTATGCGGTAGACCTGTCGCCTCGCCAGAAGGCGGCCTAATACGAAGTTGCGTTCAAGTGAGCACAAAAAAAAGCTGAAAAGCTCGGGGGTTGGGGGGACATTTGCCACCGAACCCTCACTATGATCGGGTTCGCG
>PLSV01000257.1:174-18495 GCA_003165235.1 Syntrophobacteraceae bacterium | reverse complement strand
CCGCCCAGGCGCTCGAGGAGGTGGCAGCGATGGTCCCGCATGGGTCGGTCGTTTATCGCTGCGGTTCGAGCACCACCACCTCGATGGGGCTGTGGAAGAGAATAACCGCTCTGCCGGGCGTGAGCATAATCGATCCTTTCGAGCACGGGATTACGCCTGAGGCAAGCATGGCGGCGAGGCGCAAGGGGCTCAACGCGGACGTAATGATAGCCAGTTCCAACGCCATCACACTGGACGGCAGACTGGTCAACCTGGACGGCCTGGGAAACCGCGTGGCGGCCATGATGTTCGGTCCCGAAAAGGTGATCCTCGTGGCCGGAATGAATAAAGTGGCCCCCGACCTGGATTCGGCAATGGCCAGGGTCAAACATTACTCCGGGCCGGTCAACGCGATTCGTCTCGGCGTCGAAACACCCTGTGCGGCCAACGGACTGTGCAACGACTGCCGGGCGGTTGAACGCATCTGCAACATGTGGAGCATCATCGAAGGCCAAAGAAAAAGAGGCCGCATCCACGTAAAATTGGTTTGAGAGGTATTGGGGTACTGATCCACTGAGAAAATTGAGGGCCTCAAGTTTTTCTGCATGCGCTCCAACCGGGATGCTGCACAGCCACTGCCGCCCATTCACCACAGGATCATCGGGGTTCGCGGCTAGCGTTGAACAGCATAGAACACACTTTCCCAATTCATTGGACTATGGTGCTCGAAGTACATTTCGTATTTTGGGTTGAGGGACTTCAGCTTGAGTGGGATTTCCCAAAGATCTTCAGGTTTATGATAGGCAGAGATTGCAAGGCGTGGCTTAAACTCTTGTATAATTTCAGCAGCCCCGTCAATTGCATTAATTTCAGCTCCCTCAATGTCCATTTTGATGAAATCAACACGACTAAGCTTGTTCCTTGCATAATCATCTAACCTTGTGCTTATGTAAGAATCTATAACTAGCTTACCTCCAGGTGCAATCTTATCCGAATCGCTCTTATTTCCTTTCGTCACATATGTGCAGTTACTAACTGCCAATTGGTTGATATGAAGAATATGAGCCAGAGATGGATTTAGTGAAGCCTGAAGCTGACAGTATTGTGTATGCAATGGTATTGGATCAAACGAGTGCACCTCGCCTTGATCAGCAACGAGTCCAGCGAAAATTAGAGACGTATCGCCAATACAAGATCCACAGTCGAGAACGACATCTCCTGGTGCCGGGGATAAATCAACAGAATCTCTACGCAAAAGGTATTGGCGATAGCTGTTGATCAGAATTAAATTTTCTTTGGATGTGACTATATTTATAGGGATTGTAGTAATTGTATTTGAATTAGAATGTGCTCTAAGCTGAATAACAAATACTTTTAGTGGGAGACCGATATAGTCTTTCGGGAGATCCGAGTAGTGAAATGGTTTTTCGTCAACAATCTCAACAACATCATGAAAATTAATCCGAGGAAAATAAAATTGCCGATGCGATGTTACCCGGAGTACAAGAGTTGAATCAAAAAGAAGTTTGCTCAGATCATCGTTGAGTAAAGATCGTGATTCCCATAACGACTCTGCATTGTTATTCAACCACTCTAATGGTAAGAGGTCGCGATGCAATCCAATCATATGTAAGGCACGCTTGGCCAGACGGCCAAAGATGTGGGCACCTGAATCAACTAATGCCCAGGGGAATTCCGGATCACTGCGTGGTTTGCTTCTGGCACGTTTATAGAAATCAATTTGCCAGTTAATATAATTAAGCCAATTGCGGTTACTACCGGAAACCATCTTTTTCTCCATTCAACAATAGAATGCGGGCGCGATTTATCTTTCTCGCCAGTTTGCGCCCTGTCTCGATCAGACGTTGTAAATGATCACCGGGGTTCGCTAAGCGATTCCAGCGATAGTCGTGGTTCCCTGGCCATCAGTCGCTTCAGCGGCGAAAGAGTATCCGGAGGTGATTACCGGTCAGCCGCGCGCACAAAGCATCAGTTCCTTTCTGGATGACAGTCCGAAGAATGCCAGCGGAGATGAATGAGCACATCTTTATCCACCCTACCGGGGAAGCCGCCATAATGACAGGCAGCCAGCGCCGCAGCATGAAAACATCCTTCGTCCTGATAGATCGAAGCAGAACACTTCGGACAAATCCCGCCATGGCCCTTGCAAGGTCGTCCTCATTGACGGACCCGCGAGGCACATCAAGCAGCGCCTCCCAATACAGGCGACGAACAAGGTCGTTTGCGTGAACAACCATCGAACTGCTCGAACCCACCCGGTAGGCGACCAGCACCTGATTGAGATAGCCGACAGCTCCGTGCCGTGCATGGCGCAGATGCACGCGGTAGTCCAGAAACGGAGTTGGCAGCGCGAGCACGTTTTCCCGCAGGGATGCCCGATAGAGCGTAGAGCTATGATTTAGAAAATTTCCGCGGCGCAGCAAGGCATTGATGTCAAACCGTGCAGGCTGGGGATTATTGAACACCCCAAGCGGCACACCGTCATCCCGGATCACGAGCGCGTTCGAGTAAACCGCCGGACAATCGGGGCGCCGCTCCAGAAAAGAGACCTGCGCGGCCAGCTTGCCGGGCAACCAGAAGTCATCGCCGTCGAGATACGCGATGAACGCGCCGCGAGCCTTGCGAATCAAGGACAAATAGTTCTCCGCCGGCCCGAGCCGTGACACATGCCGAAAATAGTGGATCAGGTGAGGATATTCACTCGCCAGCGCTTCGACGATAGAAGAGGCGCCGTCTTCAGAACAATCATCGCCCACCAGAATTTCGAGTGTCACATCGCTGCTCTGAGCAATCACGCTCATGATGCAGTCGCGGATGTAACGTTTGTGGTTATAAGTAAGGATACAAACGGAAACCAAAGGCACGTTCATATACGGCCCCCTATCCAGTTCATCAATACCCTCCTGGAACGATCACAAGGCAGCATCCCCGAAAGCAGTGCGGCCCAAAATGTCATTCCAATCACAAACACCGAAAGCAAACGATCTTCCATGAGTGGCAGCAACCAGTGCGCCACGGCCAAAAAGCCAAGGACGGGCGCCGCGACCAGTCCAACATCACGCAGCGGCCAAGTCCAGACCACATCCGGCAACAGCCGGCGATGCACCTTCGGCACCCACAGGATCAGGAACAACATGTTTGCGGCAAAAAGGGTCGCTCCGGCGCCCCTGCCACCAAACCTCATCGCCGCGTACATCAACAACGGCAGTAAGGTGCATCCCATAATGACATGGCCGATCACATGCAGTCGAAGGTAACCGTGAGCGAACTGCAACATGAACGGCAACAAAAGCACACCAGTCAATGCATTTTCCAATGCGTACCAAAAAAGGATGGGGGCGGCAGCCTTTACGGCCTGGGCATCCCCTGTCCATGCGAATAAAACCGGTTCGGCAAACAAAGCCAGTGTGCCCCCGATGGCGAAAAAAGCCGCTGTCACCAGTTGCGTCGCCTGCCGGTATAGACCGCACAGCTCGCTCTCCCGCCCTTGCGTTGCGAGAATCGTCATGCGCGGCTGTAACACCTGGTTGAGCGGCGTCATCAGCACAAGCACTCCGCCCGCTGCCGCGACAGCCAGCGTGAAATATCCGTATTCTTTAAGAGGCAAGAGTCTTGACAGGATCAGCTTGTCGATCTGAGTCAGAAAAATCCACGTGCCGGATAGGAAGGCCATCGCCCCTGCCATCGGCAACATCGCCCGCAACGCCTTCCGTGCAGGAAAAAAACTTACCTTGGCGCTCGGAAGCGCCCGGTGCATTGTCCAGGCGAAAGCCAAACATTCGAGCACGCCGGCCATCGCCTGATAGTAAAAAAAGGTCCGAGGCGCCGCCGACCAGTATACCAGCAAGGGCACAACACCCACGAATTTCAGGGTTGCCGATAACGAGCCCGCTCCGATAACCCACATCTGCCGCTCAAGGCCGATCAGTCCGGCGCGGTAAAGCCCCATCAGCCAGCGCAACGCAGCGGCTACCGCCATCGCGCCAATACAGTGCGCGACTTCATTGGATGAAAGATGTTCCAATCTCAGCCAGCGGGTTGCAATCGCGTTTTGCGAAAACATCAGCGCGGCCAGGGCAGCGAGCGCCAGCAGCCCAAGCAACCACTCCAAACTCCGAAGGCGCTGCCATGCGGCGACGACATCGAGCGCCCCGGCCCGATACAGCGACATCTCCCGAGACAGGGTTGACGACATTCCGAGATCAAGCAATTGTAGCCAAGCCTGTAACATTAAAAAAAAACCCACCAACCCAAAGGCTTCGGGGCCCATGTAGCGCATATAAATAGGCATAAAAATGACACCGATCAAGCTGATGTAAGCTTGAGAGGCGTAACTTGCAATCAGCACCCTTTTCATTGGTTCCAGTCTCATTGACTAGTTCTATCTACTGAGTTATCCCAAAAATGCCATTTCACTATTAGATCCATTCATTTGAACCTTCATATTAGTCCAATAATTCTGCTTGTTCAGTGAGAAGTTCTATCATACTACAGTCAAATGTTGGGATATCACAGCATTCGACAACGTCCATACGTTCAGAAAAACTATCGTCAACTAGAATTGCGTCTCTATGTCTTATGTATGAAGACTTTTTTTCCTCTTTGTTAAGCTGGATAATTTCGTCGAATAGACCTAAGAGGCGATATTTTGCAAGTATAGTATGAAGATTGCCCCCATGTTTGGTAAGAAGAATTACCGGTATACCCTTTTCTATAGACTGAAAAATAAGTGTGACCGCCTGTGTGTTGAGGCAACCATTAACGACAATAGTGTCGTCAAGGTCAATGTAAAGGACTGAATATGTTATTGAATGTCGGTAGCGGTTAGCCAGTGCACGGTCGAGTTCCACAGCTCCGGCGTTGCATTTGATGCAGATGGGCAGACGCTCTTCTTCGAATATGCTCAACAAGGGGAAATTGACGCCCATAACCCTGTGAGCAGCCATCGTTCCAGCAATTCGGGGCGCAACTTCCAAAAGCGTCAGTTGTCCATTTCGGTCGCGCTTCAACTGGAAGAACCATGCACCGTGCAGGCCAAATTCACCATTGATAACTTCGGCCATCTCACGGGCTTCCGCTAAAATTAGCGAGAGGGTGTTCATTGAGATTCCGTTTCGGGTGCGACGACGGCTGCGAGCTTCAGCGAATAGCACGCCTCTCTCCCGATCTGAAAAGCAGTCGACGGTGTATTCCTCTCCGGGCAGATATTCACAGATTATCGGGTTGGGGACAGTCTGAAGAGCACTGATAAGCAATGATTTATCATCAGCCCTCACAATGCCGAACGATCCTTGGCCACGATCTGGTTTAACGAGAACAGGATAGTCAGAAATGCTTTCTACTGAGTCATATAACTGGGGCACATTAATTTTTCCTGAAAGGGCGCGATAGGTATCAGATTTAGATCGCGTGATTTCGCATGCGCCAGGCGGTGAGGTAATGATTACGACAGGGATAATATGGCGTGCGCGGCTCAATGCAACGATGACATCATCATGCGCCGGGAAAATATAATCAATCCTGAGCTTCAAACAGAGACTCACGAGGTCATCCAGCCATAGATCTTCATGAATACTCGGCAATATATGATATTCCGGGAAGACGAACCGTGCATGGTTTGGAATATCTTGGCCGGCGCCATACAAGCGAACTTCTTTGCAGAAACGCAGTGAATGAAATATCTCAAGTCCTATTTCTGTTCCTGCTGGGAATACCAATACTTTCCGGGCTTCCATTTCTAAGACTCTATCACTGAGCGGATGAGGTTCGTCACTTTTTCAAGCCTATCAGGCTCCAATCCGGGGTAGATCGGCAGGCACAGGACCTTGTCGGCGCTGGCCGAAGCGACCGGGAGATTGGATTTGTTTGCGCTGGGCAGAGCGCGATACATCGGGAAACTGCTGATCAACGGGTAAAAGTAGCGCCGGGCAAAGATGTTGTTTTGCCTCAGCCTGGTATAAAGTTCATCGCGGCTGAGCGGGTATTCCGGCTCGACCATAATAAGGCAATAGGCATAGTTGCGCCGGCTGCAATCGGGGAGCGGCAGGCAGCGAATGCCGGGGATATCCGCCAGAGTCTCCCGATAGTATCTGTCGAGTTCAGCCCGTTGCTTCAGTGCGGCATCGAAGTGCTTTAGCTGAAGCAGACCAAGCGCGGCCTGGAATTCGTTCATCTTGCCGTTGATGCCGGGCGCAACGACGGTGACTTCATCGGCGAACCCGAAATTCTTGAGGTAGTCGATGCGCTTTTTCATCTTCGCGTCCGGACTGACGACGGCGCCTCCTTCGAAAGTGGTGAAAACCTTGGTGGCGTGGAAGCTCAAGATGGAAACGTCACCATGCCGCAGGATGCTGCCGCCTGCGTCTTCCACCCCGAAGGCGTGGGCGGCGTCGTAGATGACCCTCAGGCCGTAGATGTCGGCAATAGACTGTATGCGCGCAGTGTCACAGGGACGCCCATAGACGTGCACCGGCAAGATGGCGGTAGTCTGCGGTGTGATGGCCGCTTCGATTTTATCCGGGTCAAGGTTCAGAGTTTCGGGGTCAATGTCGACGAACACCGGCCTTATCCCGTTCCACAGCAACGAATGTGCTGTAGCGACAAAGCTATAGGGCGTAGTGATCACATCCCCGGTAATACGCATGGCTTGCAGGGCAGTGACCAGGGCGAGGGTGCCGTTTGCAAACAGCGAAATGTGCTCGACCCCAAGGTAGTCGCAGAGCGCCTGTTCGAACTCCTCGTGAAAAGGACCTTTATTGGTGAGAAGCCGGTTGGCCCATATCCGCTCCAGATAGGGTTGCAATTCTTCCAGCGGGGGAAGAAAAGGCCTGGTAACGTATGTCGGTTCGATCATGTCATCCCTCGTCCGCCATTTTTAGCATACATCCCCTTAGCAGACTCTATTCCACGCCGGGCAAGCCGTGGACGACCAGCATCCTGAGCTTGTACGGGACTAGGGTGAGGCCTCTGAAAAAATCCGCGCGGCGCTTGACGTCCCTTTGCGCTTCGCTTCGGCGCCTCCAGAGATCCCTCAGGTTGGACCAGACCTCACGAATGCAGTTCCAATAGATCGTCTTCCAAAGGGTGGAATCCCTTTTGAGACAACTAACCAGCGCCCCTTCCACAGCGAGCAGCGCGATGTGGATGGGGAAAACGGCGTAAAAAAAGGGCGACGGATAGCAGATAAACATGGCGAACGACTTGTTGCGCTCGGCAAGCGCCCTCCTGCGATACGTAGTGCGCATCCGCCCCTGAACCAGCTTGCCCCCGCCGAAGCTGCCTCCCACCAAATGATCGTACCCCGATGCGGGGAGGGCCGTCACGGAATACCCCCTGAGCCTGGCAAGGCAGCAAAGATAAGTTTCTTCGGCAAGGCTCCCGAACCAGTCCGGAAATCCGCCAAGTTCGTGCCAAAGACGCCTCGGGACCCAGAGGCAGGCGCCCATGATCTGCCCGACTTCCTGTCTCTGCCTGCTCCGATTTGGAACCGCATTCAGGAACAGGTCGAGCCTGCTTCCGATATCGAGCAGTTCGCCGGTTCTCATGTCGTACTGCGGCAGGCCGAGGATGCCCGGCGCCTCCTGCCTCGAAGCGAACTCATGCAGGGTTTTCAGCGCATCCCGGCGCAGGGCCGCATCGTTGTTCAAAAGCAGAAGGTACTCGCCGGAGGCCTGCGCGGCCATCTTGTTGTTGCTGATGCAAAAGCCCACATTCTCGCTGCTTACAATGAGCTTTACCCCTGGATAGTGCTTTCGGATGAACGAAACCGACTCGTCTGAGGATGCATCGTCGTGCACGATGATTTCAACCGGCGGGCTGAAATCCTGCGCCAGAACCGAATCGAGGCACGGCCCGATCAGATCGATTCCGTTGTAGTTGGCGATGCAGACTGAACACGCAGGCAAAACGTTTGCGCCGGCGGGCGAGTCCGCTCGATTTTCCACCGCCAAACGGCCGCGTGTTCTCATTGATGCAGCCTTTCTCATTGATGCAGCTTTATCGTCTTTACAAGACTCTTCATCGACCGCATTACCCTTCGGATTTCATCCGTTCCGGCCATATTGAAAAGCGTCTGGATCATGAATGACGGCCTGAAATAATACTCCCTGTATGCCCGGGCGAGGATATGTTCGAGGTCCGCCCGCTCCATGTCAACCGTCTTTACGACCGGCCCGTGGGTCATGTCGAATTCCTTGAAGCTTTTGGCCAGCAGCAAATCGTTTTCCTTTGCGTACTCGTAGAGAGATGTCCCAGGGTAGCACATCGAGATCGAAAACTGTACCTGGTCGGGGGAAAGCCTTTTGGCAAATTGGATCGTTTCTTCGACCGTTTTTCGCGAATCGTAGGGAAAGCCGAACATGAAGCCGCCCAGGGCCTGAATCCCGTGCTTCTTGACCATCCGGAATCCATCCTCGATCTGCCCCAGGGTCAGCCCCTTGCGAATTTTGTCCAGCACCTCCTGGGAGCCGCTTTCCACCCCCAACCGGATCATCTTGCATCCGGCTTTTTTCATTTCGGCGAGCATCTGGTCATCAAGCGTGTCGACGCGGCCGTTGCACGTCCAAATGAGATCGAATTTCTCCTTTCGGACCCTGCGGCAGAATTCGATCACTCTCTTGCGGTTCGTGGTGAAGGTGCCGTCGTCGATATTCAACTCTCTCACACCATACCGGTCTACAAGCCGGCGAACCTCCGAAATCACGTTCTCAACGCTCCGGAAGCGCTGCCTGTGCCCGTACATGCTCTGGGGCCACAGACAGAAACTGCAGTGATAGGGGCAGCCCCTCGAGGTCATCAGGTTCATGAAGGGTTGCCGTGAATACCACGCCTCCAGATACCAATTCCAGGGAACAGCCTCCCTGTCGGGAAACGGAATAGCGTCCAAATCGGTTGCGAAGTCCCCGTCTCCGTTATCGATGATTTCCGCGCCGCTCCGGTAGGTGATGCCGGGTACGCCGTGCAGGTTTCCGATGTTTGACACCACGGCGGAAATCTTGGTGTCGAATTCATGACGGATGGCGACATCGATTGCCGGGCACTCTTCAAGGACTGTTTGGTGAAAGTAGGTGCTGTGCGGTCCTCCGACCACAACTCTGGCCCCCGTGGCTTCCCTGAGCAGGGTAAGGTTCTCGTAGTCGGCCACGATGGATGGGGTGGTGGTTTCCATGAAGATCACTTCGGGCTCGGCCTTCACGGCTTCAGAAATAGTGCGGGGAAGGTCGAAATCCTGGATCACCGAATCGATGTAGGAAACCTCATGCCCTGCTGTCTTGAGCTGTGCAGCGCTGTAGGCCAGAAAAATGGGATACTGGAGAAACTTGTCGCTTCGGTGCTTGATGATCCGGTTTTGAGATCTTGTGCCGAACCCCTTTCCGGGCCATGGTGGATTGATGATCAGGACTCGCATGCACCCGCCTTTTTGAATTTGTATTTTGCAAACAGGAAGCCGCTCATTTGCGCGGCGAAGCTCAACCCGAGCAGCAAAAAAATGAGAGGAAACCTTCTGTTGCGAAAATTATACTTGATCACGTTTTTGGTGGACCAAAGCCGCAATGAAACGAACTGACTCCTTCGGCTGATCTTCCCGGCAAAAATCAGGCTGCTTACGCCCCTTCGGAATTGCCACCGGAGGAAGTCGCCAAAAGATTTTCTTGCCGGGTGATAAGCAATCACTTCGGGACAGTACCTGATCCCGTAACCGGACTCCACAAGTGTGTATGCGAGGAAAGAGTCCTCTCCTCCGGCGTAGGGGAACGATTCGTCAAATCCACCCAGCTTGGAAAAAATATCCTTTCTTATTGCACAGTTGCACGAACTGAGACTCTTAGTGTATCCGTCCTGCGAGACCTTCCAAACCTTTTCGAACCCAAGCGAGCCGCCGGCCGGAAAACCGAGTGCGGAAATCGAGTCCCCAAGGGTGGTCGAAGGGAGGAGAACGAGTTTCCCGATAATCACGTCCGAATCTCCGCGCGCAAGAGACCGTTCGAAGCATTCGATCCAATCGGACGAGACCACGCAGTCGCTGTCCGTAAAGATCAGGAAGTCTCCGGCTGCGCGAGCCGCGCCGCGGTTTCGGCAATTTGCGGGCCCGCTATTCTTTGTACACGCGATGAGCGTACACCCGAAGCGGCGGCAAATCTCGATCGTGGAATCAGTCGAACAGTCGTCCACGACGATCACTTCGAAATCTTCTGCATACCTTTGATTCGAAAGGGAATCCAAGAGACCGGGCAACGTAGATTCGGCATTGTAGGCAGGTATGATGACCGAAAATTTCATCTGTCGTAGCCTCGAAAGAAAAACGGAGAAGAGCAAACCGCCCGAAAGACTGCCGGCGCCCGTTGATTGTATTATGGCTCTTCAACATTCATTTGTCGAATCCTCGTCAGACCCGTGTAAAGGTCCCAAACCAGGGAGAAGGGGAGCAAAATCCATACCACATGTTCCGCATAGAAGAAAACCAGCGCCGGCTCTGGCTTTAGCTCTGCTATCCCTGCCGTAAGATGGCTCTATTTACCCTTAGAACCGTATAAATACCATGCGCCGGGTTGAAACGCCTGTCAAGAAACCCGATATTGCAGCGCACAACCGTCAAAACTCCCGTCTTGCCGCACAATTTTTCGTCCACAATTTTCCGCCCGGTGGAGGATGTTTTCGATCTCCCCGATCCGGCGCCTCTCGGCCGAATCCGGATTCGGGTTCTGCCGTTTTTCGTCACTCGAAGTGACAAGAATTGTAAGCAGGTATAGGAATTAACGCCAGGAGGAAAGCCCGTCGTCATCGTCCCCGTAAGGCCAAAGCATTTGGAACCGTTACTCTGAGGGGATTTGCGTTTGATTTGCAAAAATTCCAAGAAAAATCAGAATCGAGGCATCAATCTTGCTCACCCCATTTCATAGCACAGTACAGCACAGTAGAAAAAAAGGCTAAAGAGACAGGAGAGTATTGACGATAGTTTTCATGTGAACGGTGGAAACCCAAAGTGCAGACATAGACCTCTGAAAACCACAAACTAACAAGGAGAAAGAGATGTTTATCAGAATGAGGAAAAGCAAAGGTTTCACCCTCGTGGAATTGATGATCGTCGTGGCGATCATCGGCATCCTGGCTGCGGTCGCGGTCCCTTATTACCAAAAGTATATTCAAAGAGCGCGCCTTACAAGCCTGGTTATGCCCGGAGTACACGCAACACAGACTAACGTAGCGTCTTATTTCAGCCTTAACAACTCCTTTCCAACAGGCGGCAGCTTTGCTTCACTGCTGTCCGACGCTGACAGCACTTACTATGCCCCAACCGTTTCGAGCGCGGGCAGTGCCATCACCTTCACACTGAGCAAGGAAACGAGCTCCACCAATCCGCTCCATGCCATGGCCAACAGCACTTTGGTCTGCACTGCTCTTTCAGGCAAGAGCGGGATGATTACAGGATGGGTTTATAGCGGCAATCTTGCAACGACCATGGGATTAGCAGGAGTACAGTAATCGGCTGAAACAAAACCACGACCGCGCAAAAGAATGCCGGTGTATCATCACCGGCATTCTTTAATCTTTTTCCCAACCTGTGGTGGTGTAGCGATGGGAGCAGCAGCAGGCAAACGAGCGAGAAAGGCGCTTCCTTATATCCTCGCCTTCCTAATCGTTTTGATGATTATATCCTCTTATTCGAACACGTTCACCTCGCCGCCTTATCTGGACGATTTTCATTCATTCGTACAGGAAAAAGCGCTTTACCTGGACTCCGTATCGGCATCCAGCCTCCTGCCGCTTTTTAAGACCGAGTTCGGCTGGGAGCGATTTCTGCCCATGGTCACCCTGGCGCTTAATCTCTCTTTGGGGGGCGGCAACCTCGTTTATTTCCATGCCGTGAACCTGCTGATTCACCTGCTGGCGTTCTTTGCGGTCTTCTGGCTCATAAGGCAGGTTCTGGCCGCTGTAAAGAGCGGGGGAGCAGAAGCGCCGCTCCATGAAATGGCGGGATTTTTCCCCCTGTGCGCCGCCGCCATGTGGGCTCTTAGCCCTGTCCAGACGAGCGCAGTAACATACCTGGTTCAGCGCATGGCTTCAATGCAGGCGCTTTTTTTCACCCTGAGCACCGCGTGCTTCATAAAGGCGCGCCTTCTTTCCGGGAAAAAGCAGCGGAGCGCCATTGTTTTCTACTTTCTTTGCGCGCTTAGCGCCCTTTGCAGCTTCTTTTCAAAGGAAAACTCGGCGGTCCTGCCCGTTGCGCTGGCCTTAACCGATATCTGGTTTTTCGATTCCGCCTGGCTGAAAAAAGCCTGGGCCGCGTGCCGGAAAACCGGCTGGAAAGTGCGCACAGCGGCGATTGCGGTGTTGCTTTCATGTTCATTCTACGCCTTCACGGCAGTGCTGCCCAGGATTCTCAGCAGCTACGCCTTCAGGGATTTCACCCTGGTGGAACGGCTGCTCACGGAAGGAAGGGTGGTAGTATGGTACATGTCGCTCCTTCTTTGGCCGAACCCTGCCCGGCTCTCGATGGAGCATGAAATTGAGATTTCCACTTCGCTTATCAGCCCTGTTACGACCCTTCCGGCCCTCCTTCTGATCGGCGCCCTCATCCTTCTTGCGATCAGGTCCCGAAGACGATTTCCAGTGGTCACATTCGGAATCGCCTGGTTCTTTTTGAATCTCGTAATCGAATCGACCATCATCCCCCTCGAACTGGTCTTCGAACACAGGGTCTACCTGCCTTCGATGGGTTTCTACCTTTCGGCGGCGGCGCTTTTTGCGATTCTTTTCCGCAAGGTTTCAAAACGGCTTCCGGCAACCGAATTTGCAAAGGCCGCCGGTTCCCTGTTGCTTATCGGCGCCGCGTGCCTCGCTCTTCTGACATTTATCCGGAACGGCGTTTGGGAAAACACTGTCTCCATCCATTACGATGCTGTGGTAAAGGCGCCCGACAGTCCGCGGGCAAACGCGAACTTTGCCAACAGGCTTTGCGAGATCGGCCGATACGAGGAAGCCGTCAAATATGCAGAGAAAGCACTGGAACTCGGCAGAAAAGGGCGCGAGGCCGGCGCGCTGGCCCAGAACGCCTTGAATTTTGCTTTCCAAAAACTGGGAAGAACAGACGAAGCGATCAGGCGCAGCGAAGAGTTTGTAAACACTATGGCGAGTTGGGCCGACGAGGGACCTGCTCCCGATCTTTGCCAGAACATAGCCCGAAACTACAATGCCGAGAACAAGCCGAAAGAAGCATACAAGTGGGCCCTTAAGGCCCTGGATTTGGTGCAACGGACCAACAATTCCTATTACAAGAAAACCCTGGTTGAAGCAACCCTGATGGGAATCGTTTCCAAGTTCGGCATAGAGGGGAGCGACCTCGCAGGCGAGCGCGGACAGGAACCGGCGGACCTGCCGCCGGAGCTCTGGGTCGCCATGGAATTCAAAAAACATGGCGAGCCGCAGTATGCCCGTGAGATAATCGAGCGGGAACACGCGAAGGACCCCGGCAATCCCCAGGTGAGTGCAGCCAGTGAAAATCTCCAAAAAGAAGAAGCTCAAAACCGTGCTCAAAAGGAAAAATGGAACTATTTCCAAAAATATTTGAGAAATCCTTTTTCCAGGTTCAATTTCGACATGGCGGTGGCATTTTTAGTGCAGGTGAAACATTTACCGCAGTTTTTCCAGGACTTGGGGGAGAGGCGCCTGGACGCTGCGCTGGAGATCTGTCCCGATTCTCGAGACGCCCGGCTGCTCAAGGGATGGTGCTACTATAACAAGGACGATGCGCCACACGCGGTGGAAGAGGTGAGAAAAGTCCTCGAAGGCGACGAGGAAAACTCTAACGCATGGCTGGCGCTGGGCTTCTTTTTAGCCAAAGCTGGAAATGCCTGCGAAGCCGTCGCGGCCTTCGGAAAAGTAATTGAGCTTTATCCGGGCTATCCGAAGCGGTTTATCGTGGAAGATTTCTGCAGGCGCTTGAGCGAGGGGAAACCAATCGAATCCGCCTCGAACCGGTAATGAAGGGCCGAATTATTTTCGAAATTATTCCATCTAAATGAAAAATAGAGTATTAGTATCAATTATTCATCATTCGACATAATATTGGACAGGCTTTTTTATCGAGAGAAACTGGGGGGGATAATGAAAGCGCCTCTTATGGGGAGAGTAGCAGCGCGCCGTTTTTCTCTGTTTTTTGTCCTGCTGCTTGCAATGGCGGCCTGGACCTATTCCATTTCAGCGGTCCAGGAACCGGCCGAACAGAGCACAGAGCAAACCACCGCCAAGCCGCCGGCGGCTTTACCAGGCGGGATGGAACAGGCTCACCCGGCGCCGGAAGCCGTGAAGACCCGGCAGGAGGAAACCACTGCGCCCCAGCCCGCAGGACCCCTTCCAGCGAACGCGGTGCAAGCTTTGCCAGTGCAGGCCGGGCAACGTGCTCCGTTGCCGGTTCCCTCACAACCTGAGCCCATTGGAGCTAATTATCCCCCGGAATACGTCCCCCTGATACAGAAAGCGGCTGCGTCCCTGATGGCCGCCAACTTCACATTTGTCCCGGTAAAAGCGCTCGATCCCTTTGTCCCTTTCCTTTCGCTGGAGCCAAGCCGTTCGTCTGAAGAGGAGGAGGAGCAGCAAGGGGCGCCTCTTACGCCTTTGCAAAAAATGACCCTGAGCGAAATCGAAAAAGGACTCAAGGCGATCAGTTGGGGTGCGCTGGGCACGAGGGCGGTTATTGAGGATTCCACCGGCAGGGGGTATATAGTCAGCATCGGCACGCCGGCGGGAGAGCACAGCGGGGTGATTACGAAAATCCTTAACGATAGTCTTGTAATTCAGCAGGAACTCTGGGATAGAAAGGCAAAGAAGAGATTCCCTCAGGATTTCACCATAAAGCTGGTCAAAAAAACTGACAACAGGTAACTCTTGCGGCGATCACCTTTTTCTTATGAGTGAGAGCAGCAGCATTACAGCACCCGCAGAAACGGCGGCGTCGGCCACATTGAAGGCCGGCCAATGCCATTTTCCCACGTAGACGTCCAGAAAATCGATCACTTCCCCCAATCTAATGCGGTCGATCAGGTTCCCAATGGCCCCCCCGGCAATGCATACGTACGCGATCCTGGTCCAGTAGTCCTTTTTGCCGGCTTTGCCGTATGCATAGGCGATTGCGGCGACCACCACCAGGGTGAGTCCTACGAGGACCTGTCGCCGCCAGGGATATCCCGGCCCTGCAAAGATGCTGAATGCCCCTCCCGTATTGTGAACATGAACGAGATTAAAGAAACCGGGAATTATGGGGACCCCTGTGTTCAGCGGAATTGCGTTGGCGAGCAGGTATTTTGTCAACTGGTCGAGAACGGCCAGAATGCCTGCCAGGATTAAAAATGCCGCCGTTCCCCCAACTCTTGCATTGGCCATCTCAAATTCCTCATATAAACGTCACCCCGGCGAAGCCCGCGCCGGAATGACGGTTTATGCGTCTGCACCCTCGACAACTTAGTTGCCAATGTACTAGGTAACACTTTTTGACAGGATTTTTCATTCAAAAATTTTACTTTAGCTCCCCATTGGATTGAGAAAGAAAAGATTTTCGATATTGGGTTTGAATATTGGGTAATGATACCCCACATCCAGGACCCGGAACCCAACGTCGGGATCGATAGATTCGTCCTCGCCATTTACTCCGCCGAGAATGATATTTATTTTCATTAAAATCATGCTGCGAGCAAAGTGGAGAGATATTTTCCGCATAATTCATAACCAAAGAGAGCAGGAGGAGAAGATGAGAGGAATTGTCAAGGGCGTGCTACTTTCGGGGTTCATTGTGGGGGCAGCCCTGGCTGGATGCTCCCAGAAGGCCCCCGAACCGGGTGTTAAAGAGGCGATCGCCATTGTGAACCCTACCGAGGGCAGTAAGGTAAAAGGGGTGGTCAGCTTTACAAAAGAGAGCAAAGGGATTCGAATCACCGCTAAAATCGAGGGACTGTCGCCGGGTCCGCACGGATTTCACATTCATGAATTCGGAAACTGCACTTCCCCAGACGCCAATTCCGCAGGCGGCCATTTTAATCCCACCGGGGCGCCACATGCAGCTCCGACAGCCGAAAAACGCCACCTTGGCGATCTTGGCAATCTGGAAGCCGACAAGAACGGCGTGGCCAAACTCGAAGTGACCGACAGTATTATCAGCTTCGAGGGACCCAAATCGATCATTGGCCGTTCGGTAATCGTGCACGCCCAGGCCGACGATTTCAAGACCCAACCGACAGGCGCGTCAGGCGCGCGGGTAGCTTGCGGCGTCATCGGGGTTGCGAAATGACTTTTGGATCAACATGTTTTTGTGCGTCACCGCGACAAAACATTTGCCGAAAATGCGGGCAGGATTGGATAATGGATGATATGACGTTGCGCTCAAGCCGGGCGGTCCGGGAGGGCATAAAGCCCTCCCCACGAATGAACCGTGCGGCAATGCTGTAGTATGAGAAGGCCGGCCAACGGGCCGGCCTTTCACTCAAGATATGGCTACCGGCTAGCAACTACAGGAAGGCGAACAGCCGCCCGCCCCGGCAACCGGTATCTCGGACGCCACCCGGAAGCCGGAACCCATCCCGTAGGTGACATAATCTACTGTAATGTCTTTGGTTTTTTCGTGAAGATCCTTATCGACCAGCATAGTAAACCCGTTTATTTTATATACGTCATCTGTTCCTTTTGGTTCGTCCAGAACCATCGCCAGAGATGGGCCCGCTCAGCCACCTGTCTGGAGGAAAATCCGGATCGGGGTTATCTCTTTTTCCTTGAAATAATCCTTCAAAATGTCTTCGGCTTTTTCTGACACGTGAATCATTTAAACAATTCTCCTTTCAACAATAATCGCTGTTAGACAATTCCTTACCATTTCGATACGATAAACGGACCTGCTATTCCATAAAGACTACAGCAGAACCCGCTGAATCAGGCCGGTTGAGCCGGAATCAATAGTGAACGGATCAAAAGTAATATAATTATTTTGTTCGTAAAAAGTACTATAAAAAGCAACAAAAAAGCAAGGAAGGTCATTCGTGGCAAAAGTGGTCTATGGACCATCGGGTCCGCAACGAAGAAGATCACTTCCGATATCTCGAATACATGCGTTTGAATCCCTACGGCGGCGCATAAATTGGTAAATGATGTAGCGGAGCAATGGCGATGGCAGTTCGTGCATAAAGGCGCTTTTGCGTGATGCGAAGAACGCCGCCGTGGAAGGCGGCGCGGCCATTGGGAGATGAGAGTTCACCGTGTGGTCCTGATTCTGCCGGGTTGACAGAGAAGGCAGTTGTCTCCATACTGTTACGAATTTTTGCGAAATCCTGTTTCCTGGGGATCGAACTTTTGAGAAAGGGAGAACAATGGACAACTCCAAAAACAGAGTCCTGCTTGTTGTCGACGGGTCGTACCAGTCCCTGGAAACCGTTAATTACGTAAGTGAGGTTTTGCCTCCCGGCAATAGCGAAGTCGTGCTGCTCCATATTACGAGCAAGGTCCCGGAGGCGTTCTGGGACCTGGACAAAGACCCGGTCTGGCGACAGAAGGTCGATACGGTGCGCTCATGGGTGGTCCAGCAGGAAAATAGAATAAATGTCTTTATGGAAAAGGCCTGCCAAATTTTCAGTGACGCCGGGTTTCCCGATTCGGCAGTGAAGGTGGACGTTAGGGAAAGGAAAGAAGGAATAGCCAGGGACATCAGGGCCGAGTCACATCTCGGGTATGTTTCCGTCATCCTTGGCAGAAGGGGGCTCAGCACTATGCCGGACCTGGCGCTTGGCGGGGTGGCCAACAAGATCGTCCTCAGAGCGTCCGATCTGGCGGTCTGGTTGGTCGGCGGCAGACCGGCGACGGAGAAAATCATTGTCGGCATCGATTCATCGGATGGGTCCATGTCGGCTGTAGAACATCTGGCCAGGATTGTAAAAGGCGTGAGCAAGCAGATCCTTCTGCTTCACGTAGTGAGGAAAGTCCCGGAAATGAACGGATTGAACGGTCCGGAAGCCCGGCAGTTAGAAGAGGAGCGTGAGCAAAGGGCGGCAAATGAAATTGAGCCGGTTTTCCGAAAAGCTTTCGTGAAACTCCAGGCGGCGGGTGTCCTCCCCGGGAAGATATCGACCAAGGTCATTGTGGGGGCCGCCACACGAGCGGGCGCCATCCTCGAAGAAGCCAGATCCGGCGGATATGGCACTATCGTTGTGGGAAGGCGCGGGATATCGACGGTCGAGGAATTCGATATGGGCCGGGTCAGCAATAAACTCGTTCAGACCTCGAAGGACAGGGCGCTCTGGGTGGTGGGTTGACCAAATGGTTGGTTTCCGTCCGGAAAGGGTTCTT
>PLSV01000257.1:0-133 GCA_003165235.1 Syntrophobacteraceae bacterium | reverse complement strand
CTCTTATCCGGAGTTTCCGGATGGATGCCAGTTGGTTCTTGAGGTGTCTCTGTAACCTCGCATAGCATAGGTGTGCTCCTTCAGTAATGTATCGTCCCAAGTCCATCTTACCGTGAAAATCCTTGAGCGCCGT
>PLSV01000326.1 GCA_003165235.1 Syntrophobacteraceae bacterium | reverse complement strand
CCTCCTTTCCATTTCCATACACATATGCGATGATGGTGGCAAAGGATAGCTTGGATCGGACGTTCTCGCTTCCACATTCTGGACATTTAACCTGATAAGCCTTACCACTTCCGTGTTGTGATTAGGATATCGTATGATTTGCAGACTCTGTGCCCTCCGAGTGCTTTTTAGGAAGGCGTCTGATTCCGAAAGGCTCTTCGGGACCCGCCGGTGGTAGACTTTACACATTATTCAGAGGTGAATCGACCCGGGGTTGGAAGCCAGAATGAAAGGCTTTGGGCGGGATTTGCACGCTACTTCTGACGGCCGTTCGGTGTAGGCTCACCTGTATTAATATATGGCGTTTCATACAGAATGGGCGCCGCTTGAGAAGTTCCCATACAGCTCTCAAAGGGCATTTTGAGTTCGTGCGCCGCCTTAACGGAAATCGGCAAGCATTTAATCTTTAATGAGAGAAATGTGGAGATCCCTGCCGGCTATTGGAATGTTTTCGCGACTGTTAGAACTCGGAGGAGCCTGCTCAATCCTGACTCTCTCACGGTTGCGCACGAAAAGCTCCTGTGGAGTGTCTAAGCGGGCCGAGAGGATACGGGACGCTATGATGGGGTGCGCCTTGCAAGAGGGGTTATGGGAAAGGATTGAGGAACGAAGCAGCGCAGTGAACAGGGAGCAAAAAAGGAGAAAGCCAGGGTTGGGGGTTCCTGGCTTTCTGGGTCGATGAATAGGGGGGTCACTTAGAAAGTGGGGAGAATCTTGTGAAAGCAAAATAGCAGATTTCTCCTTTTTGAGAATCAGGTCAAGAGTGTATTTTGCATTTACCGATACAGTAATATGAAGGCAGAGTTCTACCGGATTTTCCCTTTTTACCTGCCCTAATTGGGAAGTTTCTACTCAAACCCCCTGATGAAATACTGCAGGGAAAAGCGAGACTATTCCGGGCAGGGTTATTCAGGCAAATGGGCACCGCACGCACATGATGCTAAAATGGAAACTCACCCTCCCACTCGAAGCTTGATTTCAGATTATTGAGCACATGCTGCATATGAAACTTCATGGCTTTTTCGGCCGCATCAGGGTTGCGCTCTTCGATCGCCTTGACTATCCGGTAATGGTCTTCAAGGACGTAATCGGTGACTCCAGGCAGTTCAAGAGAATGCTGCATCATTTTTCGTATCAGGATAATGATTGTACGAAGAATATGATTTCGGGCTATCCTGGCAAGAGTGAAATGGAACATGAAATCATGTTGTGCGAATGCAGTGAGATCACCCTGCCGCATAGCCTCACTCATCGACTCATGAATTCCGGTAAGAAACCCGATATCGCCATCTTTTGCGCGCGCTGCGGCAAAACGAGCGGCAACCTGCTCGAGATGATAGCCGACCTCTATCAATTCATAGGTCGAGTTGTCTTCAAATGACAGCGCATCCATCATAGGACCGATTAGCATACTGGCGCTCAAGCGCTTAACATAAGTCCCGGAACCGTGCCTCATCTCTATAAGGCCGATTGAGGAAAGCTTTTGCAAGACCTCGCGCATGACGGTTCGCGAGACCCGCACCTGAGACGCCAACTGCTCGATGGGCGGAAGCCGCTCCCCGTCCTTCCACTTGCCGGAGAGAATTTCTCGTTTAAGGATTTCGAACAGCCGCTCGGGGAGTTTCCCCCTGGACAGTTGACTTAAAGCCATGGCGTTCGGCTCACCTGTTATCGGAGGCGTCATATTTAAAGTTCTCCTTCCGACTAAGGGACATGAGTTACTGCTTCTGACTGTCAAGATGAAGTCACCGCGCGGATTGATGTCTCAAAGCGAGCGCACGGCGTGTGGAAGAGTGATCATCCCGCTTGAAGTATCAAAGTCATCATATCACTTTCCTTTTTAGCATGCAAGGCAACTAAGCTCAACTTTTTTTCGGATACGCGCGATGTTGTTATAATTACAGCTATAATTCTCTATTTAGAATGCTAAAAAAAGTTGACAGTCCCCAATCTGCCATTTAAAATTCTATCAAGTCATATGAGGACATATCACTTGATGAAATTGTGTGAAAATGGTTGCAGGCCGCCAGGGGCGTTGTCCCTTGCAGGAGGACCGTTAGCAGGCTGATGAAAAAGGGAGCGCCGGTGGCAAAAATCTGAAAAGTGGCTCATAGTTTCGTCATTCTGGCGGATGGAGCAAAAAGCAGTGAATTTCTCAAAGCGCAGGAGTAGCAAATGGGTAGTGAACTGGAGCGAATCAAAGATGCAGTTGTTGCAGGCAAACGCGATCAGGTTGTCGCCATTGTTCAGGAAGCGCTGAATGGGGGATTATCGGCCACCCGGATCATGACTGAATCTCTTATTCCAGCCATGAACGTGGTGGGTGAAAAATATTCCACCGGGGAGTTTTTCCTTCCCCAAATGATGATTGCTGCTCGCGCCATGGACGAAGCGCTGCCCATTTTGCGTCCCCACCTGGCTCAAGGCAATTACAAAAAGAAGGCAAAGGCCGTTGTGGGTACTGTTCAGGGCGATTTTCACGATATCGGCAAAAACATCGTCAAAATGATGATGGAAGGCGCCGGCTACGAGGTTATCGACCTGGGGGTGGATGTCACAGCGGACGCCTTCATTAAAACAATCCGCAACGAATCTCCAAAGTTCGTTCTTTTGAGCGCACTCATCACTTTGACGATGGACAGTATGAAAAAGATCGTGGAAGCAATCGACCATGCCGGGCTGAGGGGTAAAGTCTTAATTGGCGTGGGCGGCGCTCCTGTCACGCAGAAGTTTGCCAATGAGATAGGCGCCGATTTCTATGCCGACGATGCACACGGATGTGTATCCAACTGCAACCGACTGACAGCATAACGAAGGACAACCTTAAGGAGCGCCCGATGGAATCAAGAGAACGTGTAATGACAGCCCTCATGCGCGGTCAACCCGACCGTGTTCCCTGGATTGAGAATGACATCGAAGAGTTTCTGCAGATCAGCCTCATGGACGGCAGGAAGGACTACACGCCCGGCGAGCTGTGCCGCAAGCTGGGCATGGATGCTTTCGGCTATCATTTCCCGAGCGGCGGAGAAGGAACGCACACGCAGGCGCTCCAAACTAAGGACTCTATCAAGGATGCCTTTTATTTCCCGAAAAAAGTGACTTTCGACTTCGTACCGCCCTGGATAGCAGAAATGGGAGTAGTCCCTGAGACCGGACGCACGTTCATAAAAAAGCCCCTTCTTACCAGCCGCGATTCTCTCAAACTGTTCGACGAATTTCTCCCGGACCCTGACCACCCAGCCCGTTACGAGTTAGTTGCAAAGTGGATCGACAAGTATCGGGAAGGTTTCGCCATATTCCCGCGCATCCGTCTGGGCAGCGCCAGCATGTTCGAGAGCATGGGGCTGGAAACATTTTCTTACCTTATGTATGACGATCCCGATCTCGTCAAAGAAATTCACCGCCGTTTTGCTGAATGGTCGGCCCGCGTAGTCGAACATCTCAATGAACTCGATTTCGACTTTTACTGGGTAAACGACGACCATGCGGATACCAAGAATTCATGGGTAAACATGGAGATGTACGAAGAGTTCCTCAAGCCCTATCAGATGATAGTGGCAAAGGCGCTGAAAAAACCCTGGATTTTCCATAGTGACGGCAACCTGTTTCCCATTCTGGAAGGATTGTTGACACTCGGAATGGATGCGATCCATCCCATCCAACCGTCTGCGATGGACATCAACAGGGTCAAGGCCGAGTACGGGGACCGCGTTTGCATCGTCGGCAATATCGACCTCAACTACACTCTGACGCTCGGCACTCCACAGGAAGTCGAAGCGGAGGTCAGGGACCGCCTGGAGAAAATTGGCAAGGGCGGAGGCTATATGATCAGCAGCGCTAACAGCCTGACCGATTACTGCAAGTTGGAGAACGTGTGGGCGATGGCCGAAACGATCAAAAAATACGGCAAGTACTAGGAAGAGAAGGTTCCCACGCTCAGGCGCCGCCGCCGGGCTGTGGTTTCTGGAAAGAGGGCGCAGGGCATGCTGGTTGTCGCAGAAAGAATCAACGCGTCGCGCAAAAATATCCGGGCCGCTCTGGAACGCCTCGACTCGGAGTCCATACAGCGGGAAGCGCTAGCTCAGACCAAAGCTGGAGCAAATTATATAGATATAAACGGGGGGACATTTCCAGGGCGCGAAGCTGAACTCCTCACCTGGCTGGTGGAAGTTGTTCAGGAAGTAACGGACCTTCCTTTATGCCTCGACAGCTCGGATCCCTCCGCCCTTGCTGAGGCCCTGCCGAAAGTCAAGACCCCCAGGCCCATGATCAACTCGATTACGCTGGAGGATGGCCGGTTCGAGCCTGTTTTGCATCTGGTGCGCGGGTACAGCGCCAAGGTGATCGCACTCTGCCAGGGGCAAGGCAGGCCTCCAGTCACCATTTCCGAAAAGGAGGATGTGGCCGCCCGGATGGTAGGGAAACTGACGGAGGCTGGAGTCCCTTTGGACGATATCTACGTCGATCCGCTGGTTTTTCCCCTGGCGACCGATCCCGACTCCGGCCAAGCGACAATCGGAGCCATAAGCGCCATTATGAAACGTTTTCCGGGAATACACTCCATATGCGGATTGACCAACATCTCGCATGGGATTCCGGCCCGCAAGCTGGTAAATCGCACCTTCCTGGTATGTGCAATGGCGAAAGGGTTGGATTCGGCAATACTCGATCCAACCGACTCGCTCCTTATGAGCAATGTCATTGCAGCCGAGGCTGCTTTGGGAATCGATGAATACTGCATCAATCTCATCGGCGCATTTAAGTCGGGCAAGCTGGGTTGAGGCTGCTCTCCGGGGCAGTGAGGCTCGGTGCGAAAACACTTCGAAAACGGGCCGCACTATATTGTCCGGCCCGCCCTGCCACGACACGTCAAAGGGCCAATAACCCCGGTATGCGCGTTTTATGTAATTCGTATTTTTCATTTACTAGGGAAATCCATGTCCAATATATGAAAGGAAGGGTCCCATGTCCAAGGCTGTTGCGGGAAGTGTTCAGCAGGCAGGCAACATTGTCGGCCGCCTGGAACGCCTGCCATTGTGTTCAGTCCATCGAAGGCTGTTCCTTTACCACGAGATAGGTTGGATACTAGGTTCCATTGGTTTGTGCACCACGACTTTTTTGCTGGCGCCGATCCGGGACGAATTCGGCCTTTCCGCTCAATTGACCGGCCTCATAGGCACCATGAGTTTTCTCGGCATGTTCATCAGCGCTGGTCTGTCGGGTATTCTCGGTGACAAGTACGGCCGGAAGTCCATACTTTTGCTGGGGATTGCCACTTGGGGAGCGGGCAGTTTCCTTTTGGCATGGTCACCAAACATTACGATTTTCTATATTTCGAGGGTTCTTCTCGGACTAGGCATGGGAGCGCACTTTCCCATGTCTCAGTCTATGTTGTCCGAGTTCGTTCCAAGCCAATACAGGGGGCGTTATATCTCCCTGCTGGAAGGCGGGTTTCCCATCTCCTTTCTCGTCGCCGGCATTATTTCCTATCTAGTCCTGCAGGTGGCCGGCTGGCGGATGGTCTTCCTGATCCAGGGTCTTGGAGCCCTCTATTATTTCTGGGTCAAGGCCATGATCCCCGAATCCGCGCGCTGGTGCGAAAGTGTTGGCGATCTCGAGCGGGCAAACGTGGTGCTCGGAGAAATGGAAAGTCAGGTCTCCAAGGTAATCAACAAACCTCTGCCGGCACCGGCGCCTGAAACCTCGATCGGTATTTCGGCGACCTCCTTTTCCTTCTTTGAATTATGGACAAAGGAATACCGGATGCGGACCATCATGATCTGGACTCTCTGGTTTACCGCTCTTTTCGGATTCTATAGCCTAACCACATGGATCAGCGCCCTGCTGGTGAAAAGCGGTTTTAGCATCGTAAAGTCGGCCGGTTTCACCATCCTCATGTCCCTGCCGGGCATACCGGGCTACCTCTGCGCGGCATTTCTCGTAGACCGGGTCGGGCGAAAACCCATGGTTTCGGGTTACCTGCTCATGGCTGCCCTCGCATGCTACTTTTACGGCCAGTCCACAACTTTCGCCGCCGTCGTCGGGTGGGGAATCGTGATGCAGTTTTTCATGTTTGGAATGTGGTCTCTGCTGTACACCTACTCGCCCGAACTCTACCCCACCCGCGCCAGGGCTACCGGATGTGGTTTTGCCTCCTCACTCGGTCGACTGGGGGCTCTAATCGGGCCATTCGTCGTAGGGACCATTCTGGGGCGTGTAGGGACGAGCGGGGTCTTCACCCTGGGAGCCGTCATTATTGCAATCGGGGCTCTCACAGTGATCGCTATCGGGCCTGAAACACGATTAAAGACTCTGGAGCAGATTTCACACTGAAACTGCATCCCAGGGGCGCCAACGGCATGCAGGGCGACATTTCAGAGGTTCGTTGCAGACGGCCGCGCACCATAAAGAAGTGAGTGGCGGGCGGAAAGCTCGCTCGCCCATTTTGCTTTTCTCAAACCCACGCTCACTGACTACGCCCATTGCAGGCAGCTTGCCGGCAGACAGCGCCCGATACGTCCTCTTACTGGAACAGGACCGAGCGGGTTTGCGATTAGAACCAGCACTCGAGGAAAACCATGGCTTCAGGACGGAAATCCATCGTCATCGCATGTGCGGTCCTGCAGGAAGAGATCGAACTTATAAAGCCTCTTGCCAGCCGAATCATATACCTTCCGCAAAGTTTACACAGAACGCCTCAGGTCCTTGCGACCAACGTTCAAAAGGAAATGGACGCCCTAGAGCCGGGCAGCGCCGATACGGTTCTCATGGCTTACGGTCTTTGCTCGAATGGCATTGTCGGGATCAAGGCCACGCGGGGTGAGATAATCATACCCAGGGTCCACGATTGTATTGGAATCTTCCTTGGTTCATTTCAACGTTATCTCGAGGAACAAAAGAAGAGCCCCGGGACCTATTATCTTACTCCCGGTTGGATCCGCGAATGCAAGGACCCGTTGGGAATACTTGAGGAATATCGGTCCTATCTCAGCGGGGAAGACGCCGAGTGGTGCATCAGGCAGGAACTCAAAAACTACAAGCGCATTGCTCTTATTCATATCGGGAACACCATTTCGGAGTCAACCCGTATGCGCGCTCGCGAAAATGCTCGTTATTTCGGCATGAGCTATGAAGAAATTCGTGGATCTGACCGACTTCTGAGAAAGTTTTTCCGCATGGAGCGCACAGACGAATTTGTTATCGTACCCCCAGGAGAATCGATCGAACCCGAGCCCTTTATGTCGCAGTAATTGACGTGGATGATCAATGGAGCATTAACAGTGGTTCACTTCCTGATAAAAACCCCAGATGGAATTTTTCGAAAAACAGCGGATGAGCGTCAGACCATTCTGGATGCCCTGCGCGGCGCAGGCGTCCCGGTCGATTCGGATTGCAACGGCGCCGGCAAATGCGGCCGTTGTATTGTCAGGGCGACCTGTATGGGTGAGTTCCTGCCGTCAAAGCCTCCGGAGGAAAGGATACTGGGTAACGAGCTGATTTCCAATGGATTTCGCCTGGCCTGCCAGCATACCGTTATCGAAGGGCTTGAACTGACAATCGATCTCCATGCCGACGGGAATATGCTCTACAAAAGCAACGTCAACCTTCCCCTCACTCTTACGGATGCGGTCTCTCCGGTAGAGTTCATCCCGTTTGATGACGCTACATTCGATGACTTGAGCAAGAGGGACGAAAGACCTGAACCCGACTGGGCAGCAATTCTTCCGGACGCAGTCGAGCAGCGCTTCTACCAAGGCAATCCACAGACCAGCCACCCTTCCAGGGGTATCGCAGTGACTTGCGGTCCGAAGAAAGAGGCAGTCGCACTGGGGAACCTGCCCTTTCATCCCCTCGGTATCGCCGTGGATCTGGGCACCACGACCATTGCTGTCTACCTGTGCGAATTGTCCAGCGGAGTAATCCGGGATGTCTGGACGGTCAGAAACCCGCAGTGGCAGTATGGATCGGACGTGATCACCCGCATAACGGCAGCCCAGGATATCGATGCGGCCTCCCATATGCAGGGCCTGGTCAGCGAAGCCATATCGGAATCTATTGAGATCATCTGTGGACGGCAAGGCCGCAAACCGGCCGATGTGCTCGAACTGGTGGTTGTCGGCAATCCTACGATGATGCATATTTTGCTCGGTGCTCCGACCAGGGGCCTCGCGTTTTCACCCTACCGCCCAGTGTATCGCGCGGCCATAGAGGTCAAAGCACGGGACGTTGGGCTGCGGGCCCACCCAGGCGCCGTGGCCTTCATGCTGCCGCAGCCGTCAGCCTACTTTGGAGGCGACGCCCTGGCGGCATGGCTCTGGTTACAGGACAGCATCGACACGAATGAAGCCAGTCTTTTGCTCGATCTTGGGACGAACGGAGAGATGCTCCTGTTCGCAAAAGGCGCGCTCTGCGCCACATCATGCGCAACGG
>PLSV01000003.1 GCA_003165235.1 Syntrophobacteraceae bacterium | reverse complement strand
GGATTTGAGATCCACCCCCAATCTTTATTGAAGGTTCTTCCTCCTTCAGCCAGTGTCGGCTCAAATATAAAGTGCCATTGTCTTTATAAACTCTGAAGAATACGGCTCTAATTGGGATATCCCAAATCTCTCGGAGATAGGTGATGATGCGTTCTGTAGAAGCATCCATCTCGGCCGCAACCACCACGAGCTGATGAGCGCTGCCGACAGTACCTTCCAAACCAGGGTAATCAAAGCCATGGTATTTCGCCTTAAAGGCGTCCTCAAGGGTCAGTGGGGCCTGTCCTTTGTGATAACGGGCCTGGTAGTCCATGAAAATGCCAGACAGATCATCTTGGTCAAGGCTTTGCACCCAGCTACCATAGTCCAAGGTTTGGGCAGTCACGGACCTTTCCGTTTGGTGTTTCTTTAGTTCAATAACAATGACGGATCCTTCCTCGTCCAGCGCGAGCAAGTCGATGACCTTTCCGAAAGCTGTTCGGACCTGACGACCGATCAGCATCCAATCGGGTTCAAGGATGGAGATATCGTCTCCGATAAACTCTTCGAGGTGATCCTCGCTTGGGAGCTTTGAATTGGTCAAAGGGGTAAGTTTGTCCCCTACGCGCCAGATGGCTTGCTGGAATGGCATATCGGCTCCGGGGTTGGATGTACTTTGAGAATGAACCCGAAAATGCCGCAGTTGACAATAAAATTTACCGAAATCAAGGAATATACATGACGCTTGACCACCAAACCATAACTCGAGAAGAACTTTACGAGGCTGTCTGGGCCGAACCCGTGGTCAAGGTGGCCAAGACCTACGGCCTCTCAGACGTGGGCCTGGCCAAGATTGCCAAAAAGCTTCATGTGCCCGTCCCAGGCCGAGGATACTGGGCCAAGGGTCCTATGGAGCGCAAGCTATTGAAGGAAGCCCTGCCGAGGGCTCGCCCCAATGTCCCGACTTCCCATTCCTTCAGCCAAGCTCCGAAGCCAGTTTCGCTCGACGAGGAACCCCCACGCCTTCCTCACCTGATCGAGGCGGGCATCGTCGTCCCGAAGATTCCCACCGAAGTCATCACGGGCCCCGTTCCAGCGCATCTCGCCTCGTTCCGTGACCGCATTCTGGAGCTGGGCCTGGCGGCGGCTCCTGCCCGCTGGAAAGAACGGCTGCCTGCCATCACCGTATCCCCAGCCTTGGTGGAAAGATCGCTGCAGATCCTGCGCGCCCTCCATGAAGCCTGCCAGTGCAGTGGCCTGGAAGTTGAAGTCTTGCCCCCCGATCCTACAGCACGGAACCGGTATGGCTCCGAGAGCCCTCAACCCAGCCGGACTGGCTTGCTGATCTTAGATACCTTTGTCACCTTCGAGATCCGGGAGCACAGCTATTCCGTGGAAGTTCCACCTCCACCCCCACCGCCTTCAACGGCTCAACGCAAACGGCGGTGGACCCCGGAGCCGGATCCCTATCCTCCGCCCCAGCAGTGGCGCCAGGAGGGCCTGGGGACCTTGGAACTGGAACTCATGCAGCCCTACGCCCGTGGCCACCGCACCCATTGGCGCGACGGCAAGCGCAAGCGGGTGGAAGATGGCCTGAACGAGTTCATCCGAATTGCCTGCACGCTCGCCGATCTGGAACGCACCCAACAACTGGAGGAAGAAGTTCGGAAACGGGCCGAGGAAGCTGCCCGTCAGCGCAAGGAGGCTGAGGAAGCCCGGCAGCGCGAACGCACCTTGCAACTCTATGATCTCAACAGCCGCTTGAAGGAATGCTTCCAGGCGGATTGTGTTCGCGAGTTCAGCCAAAAAGTCCGAGCCGCATTCGAGCAGGGCGAGGGTGATCCCGATCCTCGGATCATGGAGTGGCTGGCCTGGGCCGAGGCTTTGGCCACGGATCTGGAGACCCATGCGGTCAGCACCGTGCACTCCCCCAGGGTGCCCCCACCGCCGGCGCCCCAGCCACCTTGGTGGGACGGGAACCACCAAGCCGAAGAGCGCCTTCGCCAGGAGGTCGACTGCTGGCAGCGGCGCTATATCTTTGACCGCCGATAGATCCTGGCTATTCGCAAAGCCCATGCCGTTCAAGTCGGTGAGGGTCTTGCTGTAGTTGGGGGTCATGAATGTTCCGTGGTGGCAAGGCCGGAAAGAAGACTCAACTCGGTGTCCTCAGCGTGAATCGCCACGGATGACAGGCCAACCTGCCAGGGGGTACGGAAGGAGCTGGAGCATTCTAATCTCCGAGTTCCAGGGAAAAATTTGGATTAGCCTTGGACCCTTGGGAATCTTCCGCCTGGGTAGGCGTTATCAACGCCAGGTGGTTCCTTCGGCCCGACCTGGGCCCCAGAACCGCTAATCTCTCACCCTCCTGATCGATAGCTACCCACCAGTGGGCAACGGCGCCGCCGAATCCCTGGCCACGGTTCCCCCTGGGACCCGGGGAGTCGAATGCTCCAGATCCTCCGGCGCCACTCTGGCGGACCATGTCACTCTGGAGATCGACACCCCGCCTTAAGACAACGGCTAGGCGAACCAGGAAGCCGTCGGCCGCACCCTGGGTATTATTTGGTAATATAATCTCATATAAGGAGGCTCCCTTGGGCGTTTATTCAACTTCCTGGATACCTACCAAGTACTCAAATCCACGTGATCGCTCAACTTACACAGCCTGGAAGGGAGATTGCGGAGAGGTGTATCTTTATGAAAATGAGTGGGTTGCAAAAAGCGTAGACAGCGAAATTTTAGGACGATTCGATTCGGCTGGAAAAGCGATGGGCTTCCTGTTTGATTACGAGTTGAAAAAGTAGAAATTTCGTTCGCGGCAAGGATCCCGGTTTTGGATCCTGCCGCGAATCGAGCTCGGGGAGTCGGATACTCTAGACATCATGTATCGGCCGCGCAGGTTACCCGCGCATATCAGACTGATCATCCGTCGGCATGCCGTCCTTCCTGCTCCCCACACACTTCCGGGAAAGCGAGGTAAGTTGACCCCTCCCCCTTGACGGGCCGAAACATATCAGAACCTCCGGCGTCACCTGTTCCTCCCCCAGAACCTGGAATTCTGATCCCAGCGAACCCTGCAATAGTAAAAAAGAGTCGGGGTCGCCACTTCCCGAACGTGTCATGCTAGATCCACAAAACGAGAGTGATGTACCACTGTTTCAACTAGCACCATAACTTCCTTTCCATTTGGATCCAAGAGTCAGGGAGGAAAAATGACAATTTATCATTTATCATGCAGAGGAATATCGCCACTTAGCCCATTGTCTATAGACTTCGGAACCCGTTTGAATCTATTCACGGGAGATAATGGGCTAGGGAAATCACTTATTTTGGACCTGGTATTTTGGCAGCTATCGAACAATTGGCCAAATGAATACCCATTGTTATATAACGAATTGCCAGCTGATGTCAATTCAACGGTAATGTCAGAAACAGGTAGGAGAATCAAGCAAGGGCATTCGTTTGATTCAGATTTTCAATTCTGGAAAAGGGCTAATCTTGGGCGTCCACCCAGAACGGCCCTTATCATTTTTGCGCGTTCAAATGGTAATTTCACGGTTTGGGATCCAGCAAGAAATTATTATCGCCGCTCTCCGGAAGATCCAGAAAGCGAATCGCCGCGGATGTACAATTTTGGCCATAACCAAGTCTGGACAGGCATCGAAGACCCTCTTTCGAAACGTTGGCTTTGCAATGGTTTAATTCGTGACTGGGTGCTATGGCAAAAAGAACAAAATCCAAATTTTGAAACTCTATGCAAGGTGCTGCGTTCGTTGTCGCCAAGCGATCAAGAGACTCTTGAGCCTGGGACTCCGAAAAAGATATTGGTAGATGACGACCAATTATATCCGACTCTTAAAACTCCGCAAGGTGATGTTCCTATAGTTTTAGCCTCAGAAGCAATTCGAAGAATCTCAGCTTTGGCTTACCTGCTTGTTTGGACTTGGACTAACCATGCTGTTGCTGCTGAGCGAAGAAAATGGAATCCAACACAAAGAATAGTCATTCTATTTGACGAGCTAGAGGCCCATCTTCATCCCCGTTGGCAAAGACGAATTATCCCTGCCCTAATGGAGGCTGTTTCGGATATTTCCCTTAGGGCTAAGGTCCAATTAATTGGTGTAACCCATGCCCCTCTCTTGGTTTCATCATTAGAAAATCTCTTTAACCAAGATAAAGATAAATTATTCGTCATAGAATCAGTTGATAAATGTGTTCAGACAAAAAACATTAACTTTATCAAAAAGGGAGACGCAAACGCATGGTTTACCTCTAATTCATTTAGCCTCCCATCAACACTTCCGTTTGAAGCCGAGCAAGCTGTGTTTGAAGCCAAAAAATGGCTTGACGATCCAAATAGAGATGTAAATAAATATAAAGAAATTGGAGTGGGGCTTGCCAATACACTTGCTGAAGCTCATCCATTCTGGTCAATTTGGAAGTTCCAGCTGGAATCGCTTGGTTTGGAAATTGAGAGATAAGAGAGATAAATATGATCCCTGTAGAGCGAAAGTCAGAACCACCTGGATTTGATACTGAAGTGCGCCAGCCTGGGAAAAATTGGATTATTCAGAAGGGACTTCCGACTACAGGGCCAGTTCCTCCCAAAACAAAATTTGAACCTTTTTGGGAAAAATGCGCGATTGATCTCAGAAAATTTTACAGTAGATATTGTGCTTTTGTGGCTGTATATATTCCGCCTGTTGTGGGGAATCCAACTTGTGAACATTTTTTGCCGAAAAGTAAATATGCTGAACACGTTTATGAATGGGACAACTATAGGCTGGTCTGTGGGACGATGAATGGTCGAAAAGGCATGCATATGGATGTATTAGATCCATTTCAAATCAGTAATGGAACCTTCCAGCTAACAAGGTCGCTTATTGTTGAGCCAGGTGATTTGCTTGCAAATCCCTCAGCAATCCGCACCGAGGCAATAAATACGATATCTAGGCTCAAGCTCAATGATTGTGAATGCATGGCCCTGAGAGAAAGAGATTGGACTTTATTTGTGAATCGGCAAATTTCCGCAACGGCCTTGAAAGAAAATTCACCATTTGTATACTCTGAAATGGTCCGTTTGGGGGTGGTAGATCCCAATTTGATAGGACTACTTCCATGATAAATCTCATCATCGGGATTATTGATAATTGTAAGCTCTGATGGAAATTCAGGGGAATAATCGGAAGGCTGGAAAGTTCTAAGTACCCCTTCTCCCATCATAACTCGGGGTCCTCGGGCGCCCTCCGCGTTCGAGATTGACAAAATTCCAGTTTGTACTGGCCTGAACCTCTTTGGATCCTGGCGGGAATCCAGATCTTTTCCTGGACCCTCGCTTTCATGCAACGCTTGGTGGGATTGGAGCAGTGCCGCCGCGGCCGAATCCAAGGCCACGGTGAATGTGGTCGAGACATGGGCCACCACCCAGGTCGAATTGGACCTCTCAAATATTCCCATGTTGGAGTTGGAGGAGCTGGAGGATCTTCTTCCCCGAGTTCTATGGAAAAACATTTGTCTCCATCCTAGTTGGAAACAATTATTGGCCGTTGTCAATAATTATCATTATGAATATTCGGGTCTTGTAACAACTGATTAGATGGTTCAGGGATGCTTGGATTAATTGTTCCCCAATATGATTGAATCAATGATTTGAATAATATAATCACTTAGAACCACAGATGGCTCCAGCTACGCCAAGGCTCCGGGGGGGGGGTAAACCTATAATAGACATTCAGGAACCTTCCCCGATCCACCCATTGTTCTCCTCCTCCTCCACCTTGACCACTCTCCCCTGGTCTCCAGCCTCTGCCCGGAGTTGCATTCCCCTCGACCGAAGGGAAGGAAACCCTCCAGCTCCCCCAGCTTCGCCTTGGTGGTTCCTCCGCCTGGTCGGGCCCGTTCCCTTGGCTCTTGGACCATCGTCGAAAAGGCTCCCTCTTAGGTTTCCTTGGCCTCCGGGACCCTGGGCCGCCCCTCAGCCCCCTCGCCCGTCTCCGCGTCTTTCGTAAACCCGAAGGCCTTCCGTTGGGCATCCGCCATCGCGGATCCTTCCTTTGCACGCTAGAAACCCACCTCAAAAAGCTCCGACCTAGCCTCAAAGGGCGAGTCAAGCTGCAAGGCCAGGAGGGTTATTTCTCCTGAAGGGTTTCATGTCTGCGCAGACCTGTTTCCTTTCACAGGAGACAGAGGCATGAAACCCACTTTAGAAGAAAGATTTTATTCAAAAGTAGACCTGAATGGTCCCATCCCTGACAATCATCCAGAGTTGGCTCCATGTCATTTATGGATCGCTTGGATTAACAGAGGCGGTTATGGTGAGTTCTCACTGGGGAAGATCCACGTCAAGGCTCATCGTTTGGCATACGAGTTAGCCTTTGGTCCAATACCGGATGGAATGCTGATCGATCACAAGTGTTTGAATAGAGCATGCGTAAACCCATTACATCTACGACTAGCAACGGCCAGCCAGAACAACCAGAATATTGGACTGACAAAGTTGAACACCAGTGGCAGAAAAGGTGTTCACTGGGATAAGAAGAGAGGCAAGTGGAGAACACAGATCAGGCGAAGCGGAAAGCTGACCAATCTTGGTTGGTTTGATACACCAGAAATGGCTCATGTTGCTTATTGCATAGCTGCCAGTGAATATTTCGGTGAGTTTGCCAATTCAGGCTACTCTTCCGTAAACCCGAAAGCCTTGGCTTGAGCTGCTGCTACATCCCCACTCACGATCTGTACATATCTCATTGAAGTTTGTATGCATTTCCAGCGGCCAGCTGCCTTGATGACATGAGCGTTGGCACCACTCCTTGCCAGCAGGGTCGAAAAAGACCCTCGTAAGCGGTGCGGACTAAGGCCAGTGATGCCAAGATTCTTCCCTGCCCTCTTGATCGCCTTGGCCGTGAACTGGCTTGCCCGGTGTCGCCATTTCCTTGTTTTTGAATTGTAGGAGGAGGGAAACACCCACGGGCAGCCTTCATCAACGGTATCGCGAAGCCTCACGAGCATTTCTCGGAGGTCTTTGGGGACCGGCAGCGGGTAGTTCTGGCCTGTCTTGGTGTCCACAGCCGTAAAAACCTTCCTGCCCTCGTCAAAGCCAGTCCACTTCATGGCCACCGCCTCACCCTCTCTGAGCCCGATGTAGAGCATCGCCCTGATCATCACCATCACCGGCAAATTGTTTAAACTGTCTATCTCAGCCAGGAAGGGCTTGACCTGCTCTGGACGCAGAAAGGTCTTGACCGCCTCCTGCTCTACCAACTTCTTCAGCTTCTTGAAGGGCATCCGGGGCAACCGATCTGTCTTGACGCCCCAACTGAACACGAAGTTCAAGTGGTTTATGACCTTGTTGGCCCCGTTGTTAGTCTTAGGCTTAGATACCTTCTCCTTGGGCTGCTTACCTTCTGCCTTAGTCTGGAGAGCCTTAGCCTTCATCTGATCTGCCACCTTGCCCTTAACGTTAAGGAAGCTGGGTGTCCTGAGGTAGTTCGTCCTAATCTCCTCCACCATGCCGGTTGTCACCTTCATGACAGGTATTGAACCTATCTTTGGCAAGATGTAGTTGTCCCAATCAGCCTTAACGTTTGATGCATGCTTACCATTGTGATTGGCCAACCACTCCTGCAACAGGAAGTGGCAATCGAAGGTGGGATCAGCCTGGATGCCAATTATTGAGTTGGCCGCCTCTCTCCTCTTGGCAGCCTTGAAGTCTTCCACCCAGATCCTGGCTTTGCGCTTATCCTTCTGCCCCGTATTGCCCGAGTACCGCTTCTTGAGAACCACGCAGTCATACAGCCAGAAGCCTTTGGATCCAAGGATAACTCCACCTCTGTCAAACACTTGGGACACCTCCGGACCCAGTAAAACACAGCGGAATCACAGCACGTAAGTAATTGAATCTTCAAGCCTTAAGCCGGACACCGCTCCTGTCGTAGACGTACGCCCGCCTTGTAAGCGGAAGGTCTCCGGTTCGAATCCGGAAAGCGGCTCCAGTCTGCACGCGAAGAATCGCCCGAAAAACCAATGGTGACGGGCATTTTCGCTTGTAGTCCCTTTATCGAAGATCAGACCACCCCCGCAGGGTTGTGGGTTCAAAACACTTCAAAATTGCCCGAGAGAGTGCAACAGAAGTGCAACAAGTATAACGCCAAAAACCAGCACCAGCATTAGGTTTAGAAACATTTTGGCGTGCCAGATCGGACGCAGAAAGTGCAACGGCTTCTAACGGTAGCTGATGGGCGTGTCCTTTCAAGCCCGCGCTACGAGCGCCCAGAAGCCATCCTCATCACACGGCGCAAAATGACCAAGCTCGCGGACGACCACGTTCCAGCAGGGGTCGCAGCAGATGGGATCGCCATCTTCATTGAAGAAAGCAAGGGAGGAACAGTCCTGGCTCCGCGCCATAAAGCCCTTCGACCCGTCTCGAAAAGCAACCAGGTAGAGGCTGTTGGTTGCCGAGGGGTCGGGTGCAGGGTTCCGCCTGATCTCGCCCTGCCCCTTCCGGGTGGCTCTGGCGTTGCTGCTGCCTGCTTGGTGGTTGCTCTTCATAAGAACCATGGGTTCCTCCAGCCCCGCCAATGTGGTGGGGTCTGTTCTGTCTTTACCACCCGCCGATTCTGATCTATACCGGTTCACGATCCTGAATGTGAACTTCGCCTCGTCACCACCTGCCGCCAAATAGCAGGAATCGGACGACAGGTCATCCCTCCCGCTACACTTTACGAACCCCTACCTGGAGGATTCTTGGTTCTTGAGAACTTGAGATTCGTAGCTGAACAGTTTTATTCCGGCAAGGACCTCCGTCTGATTGATTTCGGTGAGGCAAAGCTGAGCCTCGGTGAAAAGCGGCACCGCCTAGAAGTTGTCCTCAGCAGCGATTTTCGCAGACGCCTGCGACCTAACATGACGGCCTAGCCGAAAGGGTGGAAATGCTGATGTAGGCCACTTGGGGCGCGGATCTCCGGGGACCAGGCGTTGGCCTGCCAATTAAAAATGTTAGCAACAATGGCTATAATAGTTCTTACATTCCATTCCTATCCAAGGTGTCGAAGCGTCAGTCCCATAGAGAATTCGCGGACCCAGATGCCATGCAACGCCAGGGTTCTGTGTGGGTTGGCGCGAAGAAATATTTTTTTGAAAATTTGGCTTTAGGCCTTGATTAAACTTTGGGAAGTTTTATATTTTAATTGCCATGACTACTAACCCCATTCGCGATGCGACCTACTTCACCTCCCCTGCGACGGAGTGGCAGCGACGCTACGAAGCCCTTCGTGCCTCCATGGTCGAGCGGCTCCCCGACAAGGCCGTGGCGAATCGGTTCGGCTATACCCCGGGCTATCTCCGGGTCCTTCGGCACGAGTTCCGCCATGGCCTCCTCGACTTCCACGAACCGGTCCCCGAAGGCTCCCAGCAGCGGCGCACCGTCAATGCCGAGGCCCGCGCCAAGATCCGCGCCTGGCGCGAGCAGCGTCTCTCGGTCGGCGAGATTGCCGAACTGCTCTGCGAGGATGGCACCGAAGTCTCGGTCCGCACCGTCGCCCGGGTCCTGGCCGAGCGGAACGTGTCAACAGCACTGAG
>PLSV01000422.1 GCA_003165235.1 Syntrophobacteraceae bacterium | reverse complement strand
TGGGGTTCCCCGACCGCTTACGAATAAACAGGAAAACTCGGCAACACCCTGCACATAGAGAGACTTTCGTTCTTGCCTGTGCCGTTTGTGCCGACTATATGATCTTTGTTACAAACCATCAATGTGCGGAGGGGAGGAGTGAGGGATGAACAAGCTGACGGAGTATGAACAGGAGCAGGTGGCCGCTATTGAAGCGTGGAAAAAGGAAGAACCCGGCGCAGTGAGCGAAGTCTTCGGTATTGCCGTTCAGCCTCTTGCCTGGTTTGTCAAAAAAGTTGTCCCAGACAAAGCCGTGCAAGGGGCTCTTGACTTCTCCAATGCCACAGCGAGGTGGCTTACAGATACTGATGACGTTATACGCGACGGGGGAGTGTCCTCGCTTGGTGAGCTCCGAAACAAGGACCTAGAATTGTCAGACAAGTTGGCAGATGAAATTCACAACTGGTCTATAGGATTGGCAGTGGCAGAAGGTGCCGGTACCGGCATCTTGGGTCTGCCTGGGATGGCTGTAGATGTGCCTGTGGTCATTACCCTTGCACTTCGGACGATTCACAAAATAGGCGTCTGCTACGGCTACGAATGCAACAATGAACTCGACGAGAAGTTCGTCCTTGGAATAATGTCTGCGTCCGGAGCCAACAGTATTGCTGAAAAGACTGCTGCATTAGCAGCGCTAAGATCCATTGAAATCACATTGGCGAAAGTCACATGGAAAATGATGGCGGAGAAAGCTGCGGCAAGTCAGCTCAGCAAGGAAGCTAGTATCCTTGCCATTAAGAACCTCGCAAAGCAGCTTGGAGTGAACATCACAAAGAGAAAGGCACTAGCATCAATACCGTTCATTGGGGCTGCCATAGGCGGTTCAGTGAACGGGTGGTACATTAAAGAGGTGGGAAGGGCCGCGCGAAGATCATTCCAAGAGAGATGGCTAATCGAGAACGGAAAGATAATAGACGCTGACTTTCAGGAGTTGTAACAAGGGCATGCATGGTGTCGCAACCATGTCGAATTTATCCTCTGGCAGGTGTTTTCTGCGCTTTTAAACCTATCAGTTTTCAGAGATAGGAATGCCGCCGCCCTTGAATTCAGGGAACAATGGCATGGTCGTTATGAAATTTGTAATGGCCAGAGCCTTTTTCACATCCTCTTTGTCTTTGAGAGCAATATACTTGAGAACATAGCAAAAGATGGTTGGGCTCCCGATTGGGTATGATTCCCCGGGCATATTTAATTTCATATGCTCGCCGGAAGCGGAAACATTGGAGTTGAAAGGCTTCATGTAGTCCAGAAGCATCATCGCAGTTACATTTCCGATTACCTGGCCTTCAGGATCAGGAAGATCCATAAGGACAGTCAGGAACATCCGCAAATCCATTATCAATCCCGCTTCCAAGGCTGCCGCGAACTCTTCCAGGGTCATTTTCTGTTCGGCTGGGATTTCGTCCTGAGTCTTATCTACGAGAATTTGAAGCTTATTAGTGCGCTCAATAGCTTTGATAAGGGCTTGTTCACCTACTACTGCCAGATTGTCCATCAGCATGCCCAATGTAGAAATGCTCTTAAGATCGAGTTTTCTGGAAGGGGTATGGATGAAAAACTCACCTTCCTTATCCAAATTGGGTTTGAAGTGGGCACCGCGCGAGGCCTTATCCAACCTGTCGTTGAGGAAATCTTGCATCTGTTCGATGCTCTTTCGAAGTTTCTCATCCTCGCTGAGAATCTGGCGCATCTTCTTTAGCTTTGGCCTATTGGACATTCATTTTTCTCCTTGCCTGTCCCAGTCCGGAAACGCCTCACTTATTCCCTTCCTTTTACCTCGGGTGCCTGTCACTGAACGTTTTCATCCAATAAATCAGAACCTGCTTCGCCTGCTGCTCGCTTAGGTCAGGGAACTGCAACAGGATGAACGGCACAGCGCCGAACATGTTTGTCACGCCCGATTCCCGTAGCCGATCCAGGTAAAGCAAATGTTCTTCAGTAAGGCATTCCGGTTTTTCTACTGCCACAGCTTTGCTCCTCAATAGCAGGCAACGTGTTTCAACTCTGTCCGGCAGAAAGTCTCTTTTCCATGAGATCAAGTTCATGGCTGGTGTATTTGGCAGTTAAGCCGACGGTGCGATTTATCTCACCCTCCTTGAGTGAATTTGTGATGCTTGCGTTCTGGCCGAACTCTGTGTAGAAGCAAACGTATGCCTTCCCGTTTACGTCATCGCCTCTGGCGTAAATCCTGGTGACCCGCCTCCACTGGCCGAAACAATCAGGAGCTAAGTCACCTTCCTTGAGGGCTTCGATTTCAGAGCGTGTCGGGATATAGATCTCAATCATTTTCAGTAGTTGCTCGGCAAAAGGACGCAGGTACTCGACCTATCGGCCTCTGTGATTATCCAGAATTTCTCAGAATTTGGGTCAGACTCAACGATTGGGTACACTGATAGAATCCGAAAACCCTCACGTGAAGACAGATTATTTTCTTCGGCATCCTCAGCGCAAACGTCTCCCCAATCGCCGCGAGCATGGCGAGCGAGGCATTCAAGCACTCTTTCAGGCGATACAGCTTCCAATGCGTCAGGGGTTCCAACAATCAACCCGAGCGCGAAGGGCTTGTAATTTTTATTTTCCTGCATTCCTTATCCTTTTGGTGGGTGGCCCGTATTGGCCCAGTCCCTAGGCATCGACACTGGCGGGAAGGAGCGGCAAAACCTGCATTTCATAGGACTCCTCGCCTTCTTTTTCCCGGTAGTAAATCTCGATTGCATCCAGTTTTTCGGATGGGATTTTGCCTACATCACCAGGCAACTCGTGCCAGTATTCTTCGACAAATTCGTACAGTTCATCGACCGCCCGGTCCGAATCTTCACAGGCGTAAAAATTGCGGCCATGGCGGTGTTCGATCATCAAAAGGATTACGTCACGGGGCCTTTCAGTTACCTTGCCCTCGATTTCCTTGATGGAAGAATCGAGATTCCTGACTGCCGCAGCTAAATCGCCATGTTCCCAGTTCGATACCACTTGCTTAGCCGCCGCCAGGAGTTTCCCGCAGCCTTTAAAAATCGGGACATCCATTTCCATCACGTACGCCCCTCCTCTGGTTTCGCCTTCATCGACCACGAAATCAACTTCAGTCTTCACCGGCTTCATTTTCTGTATCCTCAATCTTGAAGTCCCTGATACTTACGAGTTTTGCTCACCATGCCTTCGCTTCGGCTTTGGACAGAGGGATACCCAAGAAGGCAAGCATCTCGCCAGCAATCAGCGCTTTGCAACGCGTTTGTGAGAGCTTCAAGGAGTTGTTCTTTCGAGACCATTGCGAGGTTTTCGGAAAAAAATGTGAGAATCGGGTCATCCATGTTGTTCGCCCTTTTCATAAGGATGGCCGGTACCAGCGCCGCCCCGCGCTTCCGGCACAAAGAACGTAGAGGGCTATAACCGAGATGGGAACGGTTTCGCTCTCAAATCTTTAGGGACGTTATCGCTGGACTTTTCAAGCTGTTCCTTCCGCCACGATTCCTGAAGTTCCTGCTCCACAGCGAAAGCTGAAAGAAGCTGCATGCTGTCCTGTAGTGCATGCCCGTTACCAAAAAATGAATCAATAAGGTGAGGATGACAGAACATGTTTTCCCCTTTCTTACGATTTTGAAGGTTCTCGCAGTTCCCTAAGAAAAGAGCGACCCAGAAGCAGCACCGCCAAGATCCGGGCTATTCTGTGGGTTGCTCGGGTTGTACTTCCTCCGTCGGTACAGTTTCAGCAGTAGGTGTTTCAGCTTCGGTGGGTTGTGCTTCAGTTGTTTCAGCCTTCTGAGCCTCCTCAGCCACAATAATCCCCGGTATGAGCCGATCAGCAAAAATGAGCTTACCGTCAGGTGATTTGGTAACTTTCCGCTCCTTGAAAAACGAATATTTAGGGTTCAAGCAATCAGTCAAGAAGGTTTCCACGCCGCCCTTTTTCACGGTCGGGAATTCAGCTAGCACCAGCTTTACTATTGATTTCCGGTCCATCCCGAGTTCCAAAATTTCTGTCACCCTGGCGATATACGGCCTTTTGTTGATTCTTAGCTTCGGCGCAGGCTTTTCTTCGGGTTGTGTGTCGCCTGCACTCGCGACCACCGGACCCTCAACCACGGCTTCCTGACCTTCCGTCTGATTTGCAAACACCTCAGCCTCAGTAGCTTCGACGATGGTCCTGGGAACGATTTCATTGTTTTCGACTGTACTTTCGACCTGTGGTTCAAATTTCTGGGTTTTCTTAGCCATGAGTTTTTCCTTATCTGCTTTGTTTAGTGTGCGTTCACGTTTCATTTCCTATCTCCAAACATATTGTTAGTGACTAATATATAAGGAAAAATGGACTCATAAAAGCATTCTTTTGGGTGTTGGCATAAAACTTGCTTAATAATCTTTCCGAAGAAAAAGGTTAAGCCCACTAGCAAGTCAGTCGATTTAATACATCGTATTCCTTTGTCACATTCATGTTCCTCCGGCACTGGAGGATTGGAAAGAATTCAAAAAAGGATGCAAAGTGCTAAGGAATTATTTTGCGGGTTTCGAATCGGCGGCGGTGCAGTACGATATCGATCTGCGACTTTTAGACGTACTTCCCTATCGCCTCTTGGCCTACAATGCTATGGCCGATGGTAAATTAGATGACTTCTACTTCAAGAGTCACTGGGATCGCTTCGAAGAAATTATCCTAGATTCCGGAGCGTATTGGGCCTGGCGAAACCACGGGGAAATAAATCGCCAAAATTACCTTGATTATTGCATTCGGCACAAAGATCGTATTCACAACTTTGTCGTCCTAGATAGAATTCCAGGCCGCTATGCACCAAAGGGACAGCGGGTGCAAATACCGGAAAGCGCCTATGTTGCATCAGCAGAAGTAACCTACGAGAACTATAGGCACATGGTGAAGCGGATGGGAGAGGCTGGCGTCTCGCCGGACAGGATCATCCATGTCTTCCATATGCGGGAACCTTTTTCATTCCTGCGCGAGATGGTGGATATTGACAAGGTCCCCTATATCGGGCTTAGCGTCTCAAACGCGAGAGGGGTTAAGAAGTCAGAGCGGCACCAATGGCTGAACGACTGTATGGAGGTGCTCCGGAACGAGGACGGAACCCTGAAATACGGCGTTAAACTCCATGCATTCGGAATCAGCTCTTTTAAATGGCTCTCAGAATTCCCTTGGCACTCTGCCGATGCATCATCATGGGGAATCGAGGCACGAAATTCTTGTGTGTTTATGCCCTCATTGCGAAAGCATGGTCGGCGTTCTTACAACGGAGTGCCGTTCGAGTTAAAGTGGAATTTTTCCAAAATAACAGGAGTTGATTTTGGAAATATTGCTGAGGGAGACGGTTTTTGGCTGAATAAAAAATTTGGTGGAAACCGCCAAACATGTCTAAGTTATCGGATGACTGCGATTCACTATGTTACAGATCTTGGCCTAAACGTAGGGCATTCCATATTCAGACGTAGGGATTCTGGAGTTTATCGGAGTGACCTGGTCCCAGGCGAGCAGTTCATTGGCAAAGATCTGTCTGATACAAGAGAAGAGAATAAATTCGGGCGTGCAGATCCGAACATACAATGGACTGTGCAGAAAATTAGCGAAGGCCTTCAGGATTCAATAGTGTTCCGGATGTGGATCAACGCGCTCACTACCAACCATTTTACTGCTCAGCGCAACGAGCAACAGGAAGGCAAGAAGATTTTCTATCCTGGAACGCTAAACAGCATTTTAGAAAAGAAGGGGAATGGCAATGACAAATGAGGCGGGAGCAGTAGTTACCACAAAGCTAAATGCACCATTAACTGCCCTTTCAATATGGCAGGAGGCAGCTCTAACAGGTATGGCTTCAGAGGCCGCACTGGATGCCGTCCTACATGATATTTCATTGAGGCCGACCGACCCAAGTGCCCCGGACTCTCTCTTGACGCCAGAGGGAGAAGAAAGAATGCCTCTCAATGAACTGGTGGAGGCAACATGGCAGTTTATGCACGACACTTTAGGAGCCGCCGGTCAACATCTCGATAAGGCGAGGGAAAACCATGCGGCAGTGCACATAAAGGTGGGCAGGCGGCTGTTCGACATATTTTTCAATGCTACAAAGGAGTTGGTTGAGGGCGAAAATCTGAACCCATATAAAGCGAGGGCCGCGAGCTGGAAGTCGCTCATGGCGAAAATCAAAGCGGAGCATTTTTTGAAATCGTCCGCCATTCGAAACATGCTCGGGTGCGCGGTCCAGGCGCAGTGGTTTGATTCCGAGAAGGTTGATATAACAGGGCTAACCTATACCCACTTAGTCCTGCTATCCCGTCTGGAGAATGGTGAAAAAAAGAAACAGCTTATTGCCGATATCAAACGGGAGTGATCAGCGACAATTATAATT
>PLSV01000325.1 GCA_003165235.1 Syntrophobacteraceae bacterium | reverse complement strand
CGCGGACCGATAAGACCAGCGACGGTAAATACCGTTTCTCCCGTTTCATCGCTGCTTTCATCTCCATACACACTAAGCATTGCGATGGTTAGCCTTTTCTTCCGTGCCTCTCGGATTTCTTCTATTGTTGGAACTCTAAAAACTGGTATATCTGAACTCTCTTGAGCGACCGAGCCCATTTTAATTCCCCCTTATGGTTTGTCAAGTATAATATCGCGATAGCTTTTATCCCTGACACTTGAGCATGATTCAAGACGTACTTAATTTGTGTTCGGTTCATCTCGCGCTCAGACGCCCAATCTAGAAATGCAGTTAACCATAACAATCCGAAGGAGTGGAAGCATGGCTCTCACATTGCCCGATCTGCCGTATGCGAAAAATGCGCTTGAGCCCTATCTCAGTGCAAGGACCCTGGAGTTTCACCACGACAAGCACCATAAGGCCTATGTAGACAATGGAAACAAGCTCCTGGCCGGGACTGATTTGGAAAAGGATGATGCGGAGACCATAATCAAGAAAGTTGCTGGGGACGCGTCATTGGCCGCCGTTTTCAATAATGTCGCTCAGGCCTGGAATCATTCTTTTTTTTGGAACTGCCTGAAACCCAAAGGTGGGGGACACCCCACTGGTCGGGTAGCGCAAAAGATCGACGCCGACTTCGGAAGTTACGAAAAATTTGCCGAAGAATTGAAAAACGCCGGAGTAACGCAGTTTGGGAGTGGGTGGGCCTGGCTGGTGCTCAAAGACGGCAAGCTCGAGGTGATGAAAACCGGCAACGCCGATACCCCGGTCGCCAACGCAATCAAACAACAGTTGAGGGTGGACGATAGACTATGGGAAAAGGAAGCTGAGTGGTTAGAAACGATCGCCTACGGAATCAAACCTCTTTTGACAGTGGACGTCTGGGAGCACGCTTACTACCTCGACTACCAGAACAGGAGGTCCGATTATATCCAGGCCGTTATCGACAATCTCATCAACTGGGATTTTGTAAATTCGTGTCTCAAGTAATCGGAAGATTTTAACAGAACTCCTAAAAAATGCCCCCATCTGCAAACGGCAAAGGCGGGCCATCAGCCAGCCTTCCAAGAGTTGACAGGGGTCCTATTATGTGACCTCAAATAAACGCTTAACTATTAACCGTTTAACTACAGGAGAAGCATAATGCAAAAAGGAGATGTAGTTCAGCTGAAATCAGGCGGCCCCCCTATGACAGTTTCAGAAGAATTGCCGAACGGCAGTTGGAAGTGTCATTGGTTTTTGGAGTGGGAACTGAAGGAAGGTTTTTTCACACCTGAAAGTCTCATGCCAACTCTTCCAATCGACGAAAAAGGGCAGCAGAAACCATGAAGAAGCTTCCTCCCTGATTTCTTTCCTTCCTGCCCGCTCCACCCTTTTCATTTGGCTCGTGTGCTCCGCACTCAGTGGGCAGGCGGCTCTAAGAAAAGAAGGGGGTTATCTATTAATCCCCTTCTTGCCTGAAAAGCCGAATAGCCTGTCGTATACCTCGTGCAGCAACTCTTTTCTGTTTGTGCTCAATCCAGTCCGACCCCCGCCAGTACGGTTCGACATTTTGCGCAGACGCCATGCTTCAGGTTCTGTTTGCTGATGGAATAGCCGATTCGTGTTATCAGCACGGCTCCGCAGGAGTGGCAGTACGTATTCTCGCCGCTGTCTCCTGGCACATTCCCTGCGTAGACGTAATGAAGACCGGCTTCCAGCCCGATTTGCCTTGCTCTTCTGATTGTTTCGATCGGTGTAGGTCCTCTGTCGCTAAGATGAAATGCAGGATGAAATCGGCTGACGTGCCAGGGAGTTTCAGGCCCCAAGCCTACCAGAAATTGCGTAAGCTCCTTCAACTCAACTTCGCTGTCATTCAACCCCGGGATGATCAGCGTTGTCACCTCAAGCCAGATACCTTTCCTTTTCATGCCTTCAAGGGTCATGAGAACGGGCTTGAGGCGAGCGCCGCACTGTTCCCGGTAGAACGTGTCATCAAAGCACTTGAGGTCCACATTTGCCGCTCCGAGAAAAGGGGCAACCGTATCCAACGCCTCTTTGCTCATGTAGCCGTTGGATACGAAAACGTTTGCAAGTCCACGCTCTTTTGCCGAGGCAGCTACATCGAGAGCATATTCCATAAAAATGGTAGGCTCGGTGTATGTATAGGAGATTGTGGCACATCCCTCTTTTTGTGCGCGGTATGCAATTTGTTCGGCAGACACGCTCTGGCCGTAGATCCGTCCGTGGATTCGGGGGGACTGCGATATGTCAGCGTTCTGGCAGAACACACATTCGAAATTGCACCCGGCTGTACCAATCGAATAACTTGTTGTGCCGGGAAAGAAATGAAACAGCGGCTTTTTCTCGATAGGGTCGACATGCTCGGCGATCAATTTTCCGTAAACCAAGCTCCATAGGGCGCCTTCCTTGTTCAGGCGCACTCCGCATTTGCCGGTTTCATCCGGCTCAATATGGCAGTGCTGCGAACAAAGAAAACAGTGCACCCGGTTTTTATCAAGCCGCCTGTATAGCATCGCCTCTTTCATGCTCAGTCCTTTAAAATAAATGTGCAGGTGAATAAGGTGGGTAGGTGAATGGGTATGCTGAATAATGCATCAACTTAATCACCGGATGCAGAAGCGCAATGTAGACCCAGATTAGACTCGAAAAACCTCTTGGAAGACCCGGAAGGGCCATTCGATTATCATATATCCATATCAAACATGGAAGTGGTACGCCAACGGGACCGGTTTTGGCGTTTCAGACACACCTCTTCCCCCGCAGTTAATAGCTCTCTTCCCGCCCCTCATGGTGTTCTGGAGGCTCAGGCGAAAATGATGCGATAGTGACGGGCGAAAGGAAAAGCCGACGCAGCATGGACGTATCATCTTCTGGCATGGCAAACTGTTTGAATCTCGATGAATTGGAGAATCTCGACAACGAACCAGCCTCCGCCCGGTTGCGCAAAATGCGCGGGACTTGCCGAGGCCGGACTGGTGACCCGTAAACCTGGACACACCTGATGGCAATCATTATATACGCGTTAGGTTGCTGGAGAGCTGGAGATGGAATGCCCGGAAACTCAAAGGGTTTAAGGAGGATAACATGGCCAAAGAACAAGGGAAAACACTCGATATGTTTTGTACTGCCATAGAACTGAAAGAAAAAAAGCGGGCATTGTATGAAAATGCCATGAAAGCCTGTCCCGATCAAGTAGGCATAGAAACCTTCAAGATGCTCAAGGATTCTGAAGCAGATCACCTTAAGCAGATCCAAGAGGTTTACGAAGAGTTAAAGAAAGGGAAAGTGCCCGCGGACGCTTGCCGTTTTCATAGCTTTGATACGGAGGATAAAAAGGTGCTTCTCAGGAAAGTTGCTACGGAGCGCGGAAAGACTCCCAAGGGTTGTCTCGATGACGTCGCTGCCATTGAGACAGGCATCAAGCTTGAGAACGCGAGCATCGAGTATTTTGAAAAGCAGCTCAAAGAGGCTACCGACCCCATTGAGAGCCAGTTCCTGCAGCGCATGATTGCAGAAGAAAGAGAACATCACATTCTGCTGGCCGACCTGAAATTCTACTATGTCGACACCGGAAACTGGTTCATGGAGAAGGGACGACAGATGCTTGATGGAGCGGGCGCAGGAACGTGATGGTATTTCGTTCTTTCAATGGCATAAAGATCTCGGCAGGCAAAGCGAGAAATGGTCCCCAGGCCCTGGGGGCACTGGTACAGTTAGATATGACGTTGACGTTCTCAATGTGACCCAGATCGACAAAGGTGGCATTTCACTCAATGACTACAAAGCAATTGTCCTCGGATCTGCCACTTATCATGGCGAGATGCTTCAATCTATGAAGACATTCCTGTTTCTTGCTGCAAAAGCGAATCTTGGGGGAAAAGCTGGCGGAGCGTTTGGTGCTTTTGCATGGAGTGAAGAGGCGTCTTGGAGTATTTTTGATACCATGAAATATATTTTCAAGATGAATATGGTCTGGGAGCCACTGAGACTGAAATTTGCAGATCTTGGCTACGGAATCAAAATGGCCCAAGATTATGGGCGGGAAATAGCCAGGAAGGAACTCGCGTCAGCGTAGTGCCTTCTTCAATGCGTTGATCTTACATCTGAACGGAGGTTTTCATGGAAATACCTACATACGTGACGGTTGAAGAGGTCCGACGGGTGTGCACGCTCCTGAACATAAGGGATTGGACGACACTGAGTGATTCTGCTGTCTTCCCCGAGGAGGCCAGTGTCATCTTATTCGAGGTAAACACGGAGGGAATGAATATTGAATTCGAGAGCTTTAGAAGGGGCCTCGAAGTCGAACTGGAGCATGGAGTAAGGTTCAAGGATGCTAATGTGACGAATAACCATCCACTTCTGACCGGCAAGATCGTTCTGGCTCATCTCAAGGAGACTATGGATTATTATGAGCGGCTGGAAGTGGCGGAACTGGAGGGAGACCTGCTCAAAGCTGCAGTGGCCAAAAACTCGGCAAAAGTTGAGTCACTCTATAGGAAGTTGCTCGCTGCAAAGCTTGACCTTGCCAAAGTGGAGTCCGAAAAACTAAACTTTTGAAGCCCTTGGTCTGTCTTTGATTACGGGTGGGAGCAGACTGGATCGCGTTTAGGACACACCACCGTCCTTGTAGCGGCCGGTTGTCCGATTAACATATTGGTATCATTTCATTTTCGTTATTCACCCGGGCCTGAACAGGGTTCTCACAGTGGGAAGGTATAATGATTTCAGATCTGATAAATCAGAGGAGGATTCGGAACTAGCTCACGGAACCCTTTAGAAAAAAGCCCCGACGCCTGCTGTCACGGCCATAGCCAGTGCACCCCAGAACGTTACGCGTAACGCGCCTTTCGTCACGCTTGCACCACCTGCCCGCGCAGCCAACCCACCCAGGAACGCTAGGAACAGCAGGGACACTCCCGCGACGAAGGGAACCAGGTTAGTCGCGGGCACTATGGCGACGGTGAGAAGCGGCATGGCGGCTCCAACGGCAAACGTGCTCGCCGACGTGAGCGCCGCCTGAATCGGTCGCGCTTTGAGAATAGCGGAGATACCAAGTTCGTCGCGGGCGTGTGCACCTATCGCGTCATGGGCCATAAGTTGTCTGGCGACCTCCTTTGCCAGCGAAGGATCTATGCCGCGACCAACATAGATCCCAGCCAGTTCCTCCATCTCGTACTTTTTGTCTGCTGAGAGTTCCTTGCGCTCAAGCGCAATGTCGGCCCGTTCGGTATCTGCCTGCGAGCCGACCGAGACGTACTCACCGGCAGCCATCGACATAGCTCCCGCGACCAGCCCGGCGGCCCCCGCGACCACAATGGCGCTGTGAGTCGCATGCGAGGCCGCCACCCCGAGCACCAGGCTTGCTGTCGACAAGATGCCGTCGTTAGCACCTAAGACGGCCGCGCGAAGCCAGCCGATGCGCTGTATGCTGTGCCATTCCCGATTGGATATACGCATTCTTTTGTTTCCCTACCCTTTCCTTTTTCTAATATTTCTCGTTCTTCCTGGCCCTCAGTTGCCACAGATGTCTTTGCAGCTTGCCAATAATTGTGCTGTCTCTGCAGCTTAACAAGGAAAAGCAGATCATGGAAATTCTTGCTTGAGTCAATGAACTTTCAGCCGATGCAGGAGCTGTTTTCTATGACATCGCTGGCAAAGACCTTGAAAAACTGAGGTGTGAAAGCTCTTTTCTCATGAACATAACCGGGGAATGCTTCGGCTGGATGTTCTCTGGAAAGAGATGCCGTTTTCTTTCGAGCATCTTCTGCAAGAGTTCTTCCGACTCCGCCACTCTCAATCCAAGAATTCCCCTCATTGCGGACATAATCTTCTTCTTTATCTCTTCCGCTTGTTTTGACCCTTCCCGTTCCAAGATTTCGTAGTTCCAGAAGAAAATTGAGATTTCGAAGATTTCATTTAATCCTTTGATATCATAATCGCCAGCATCTTCCACCAGAGGCTTGACAAACGTCATCAATGCTTGACTCATGGAAACCGCACAGAAACCATCAGGAGCTTCTATATCGGCCATGGGTGGGGGTAGAGTGACATGAAGATCGGCTTTTTCTTTGCATTTCCCCTTCACCAGCTTTAGATGCCGATCCCTCTGTTTTTCCTGCATCGATTTTGGCCTTCTGTTTTCATTCGCCTTATTTTCTTTTTTCTCGGCCACGGTTAATCTCCGAACAACTCGTGCATTGATTGGCGGTGGGGATCAATTCAGCTTCTTACGATCTGGCATTCTCAAGCTCTGTGCCAAGTCCAGATCGGTGTACCTCAATGGGGACACCCCTCTTTGGAGCAGGATTTCGGCAGAAGCTTTTTCTGAATGGCCAGCAACTTCCGCAGATTTCATAAATGAGAGAAGACCCTCCTCAAGGAGCTTTATGGCAAGAGGCAGCCGTATCTCATTATCTTTAGATAAGTTCGGGCAGGGGTGAACGCATTTTGTCCTGGTCGATTCCGTTCGAAATCTCCGTACGGCAAGAACTTCTTCGGTACTCAAGGAACCTTGGCCCATCTTCCCATGTTAAGATTCTTTTCAATTTGTTCAATGAGATTGTTCATATTGGAAGGATGGGTGGGCAGTTAGTGGCTTGGCGAATCTGAGTTCGGCGAATAAAAAATAGGAAGATTTAGTTAACTCTCCTCGTTCACAAGAAATGGAGCGCGAAATCTTTGCCGTTTTCGAATCATTTGTTTACCGAATCGCCACAAACTGGACTCTTTCGAAATTCGCAAGGTATATGGACTGCCTCTGAACCCGAGCAGATGGTTAATCCAAAGATCTCCAAGTTCGCCGGGGAAATCACCACTTCTCTGCTCCGGCATCAGGTCAAGCTGTTGATCGTCGTCTGCAGCACCATGGCGGCGGTCGCCCGCGAGATCGTCGAAGAACTGTCTCCCGTTCCATCCTGGAGGTGATCGACGCGGGGGCGCGCAGCGAGATCGAGGTGACTCGGGCAAAATATGCCGGCGTTATCGGTACTCCCGTGACCATCAACAGCAGGTGAGGTGATTAGAAATCGCTTTTTGATAGTTTTTGGATTGCACCTGTCGTGGATGCTGTCAAGGACATTTACGTGCCGATTTCTTGGCAAGTGGTGACGCTTCCCATACCTAATAAGCGCGAGAGCAACTGATCATACGCATGGATTCCTATCATTGTGTTCTAGGCACCGGGCCCTGGCGAGGTGGTCGGCCCAAAGCGCCAGAGCTTGATAGCTGGATGATGGCTTCAAGTTCTTTCCGCCAAAGCCTGGCCGTCTCTGTTGACCAGCTTTAAGAAGTCAGAATGGCGTTCAGGACGACTCCCAAAATCGTCGTATAAAAGAAAAACGAGACTACGCTATGGATCAGAACCATACGTCGCAGGGTCGCCGAGGTGACATTGACATCGCTTATAGCGTAGGTCAGGCCAACGGTGAATGAGATATACATGAAGTCTAAATAGTCGGGTTGCTCGTTCCCGTGGAATGAAAAACCCTGGCGCATCCCTCCAGGGAAAGGGCGGCTCTGGGCATCCGTTTCTTCATAATACAGCCGGGCGTAGTGCTGTCCGACGGCGGCGTGCAGGAGACACCAGGACATAATCACGGCCCAAACGCTCAAGCCCACCAGGAGACTGACGTGGCCTGGATGCTTATTACCAGCCGATGTAAGGATGACACCCACGCAGATATTTCCAATCAGGGCCACCACGCTCAGTACGACCAGCAGGATGACCCGGTTGGGTTCGTCCCGGGATGCCCGCTGCCTGGTCATGATGCCATCGGCCTGGAATATAACGATTCCCATCAGGACCAGATAAATGGTCAAGGCCAGTATCCAGCCGACGAGGAATGCAACCTTTGCCACCAAACCGAGCCATTTCCAGCCGATAACCCCTACCACCGCTCCCAGGGGGACAGACAGGGCCGCCCGCCGCCGGTCATGAAGCGCCCATGCGAATTGGCTGATCCGCTCCTTCATTTTACCCAATGACCACCTCCTGAAGCACAAAACNNAACAGGCCGCAGGAACAGGTTGCATTGTTTGCTGGTTCAGAGAAAGAACCTGCCGCAGGAAAATATTTTCCACTGGAACGACCACTTTCGCGTATTTTAAGAAACTTTTGCTCTCCTGACAGTTCTTTCATTGTCCTGTCTATCGCCTTCTCTCAACCTTGCCTGAATGGGTAAGAAGCCCTTTGAGTTGCATTGTAGGCGTTGAACACCGGAGCTGCGGTGGATAGAAGGCATCCTTGCCGACCAAGTCGATTATTCCCGAGCGTTCTGGGCATAAACCTCATCCGAGACCTCGAAAAATATCAGCCTTATGCCCTGCTCTTGGAGGATGGCATAGAGAGAGCGCACAGTTGCGGCTGCGGTGTAGTCGATGTCATCCAAAGCGGCTGCCCCGATGCCGAACCATACCAGGGGCGGCTTAGTCTCTTTGGCCATCCCGCTAACATCCTCAGACAGTTGCTCGGCATTGGCATAATACACGCTGTGAGTGAACCGGTAAGCCAGAAGCCCTGTCGGCGGGAATTCCCCCTTGTTGGAGAACGCTCGACCAAGGGCAGCAACCTACGTATGGTTTGTCTTCTCAGTCGGAAAGCGTCTTGAACGCCTGCTTGATCTGTGAGATGCCAGCGGAAAGTTCTTTTTCAAAGGTGGCCGCCTTGTCCATTGCCATATCCCTTTTTCCCTGGAGCTGAATTTTGAATTCGTTGATTTGCGCCAGGAGATCGCTCTTTTTCTTCTCAAACTGGGCCTCCGCCTCGGCCCTTTTCATCACGAATTGAGTTTCAAGTGCATTCGACTCTGCCTCGTATTTGAAGGCGGCAGCGA
>PLSV01000095.1 GCA_003165235.1 Syntrophobacteraceae bacterium | reverse complement strand
TCGGCGCGCTCACGAACAGCCTCAAACATCCGATCGGGCTTTTGTCCCTCGCTTTCCATCGCTGCATCTCCAAAAGGTTTCTTATCGGGAATAAAGACGTATAAGGACATATAATGTTAATCTACTTCTGCGACACTGGCGACTACAAACGCAGGCAATACAACAGGAGAGTTTGAGATCATAGCGCTCTTTGCGATGCTGATTCGGAGAACCCGCACAAATTCAACGGCTTCCCAACAGGTAGCCTTTGCAGTTTTTCAGCATACTATTTGCCATTGGAACTTTGTTTGAGAAGCGCCCAAGGGGCGGGTGTCAATCCGTAATCGAGCTTGGGGGAAGCAAGCCTGCGAGGGCTTGCAAGGCCGGCCGTCGTCACCATGGGGCCTGGAAAATGAATGAGAGACAAGCCAGGTTTTCCACCAAAGAGATAAGACTACCCAAGGTCATGTGTTTTGCAGCCAATGCCATGGGACCTGCGCAAAGATTTTTCAGACAGAGTAACTTTTTTGGTAATGTTAAATTTCAGTTTCAGTTAGAGTTTATTACTGTGAAATATCCGCATCGTCCAAAGGAAAGACATGCTTCGCCCCTTACGATTGTTCACCGTAATGGGCTTGCTCCCTTCCATTAGCTTTGCCATTTTCATTTTTCCCTTTGAACTTCGATGGCATTTCCGAGCTTACGACAGTTTTCATCAGAGGTTTCCCGACTCTTGACGGCTCGACATTTATTCGAGTCGTATTGCCGCCGGCCCCTCCGACCAGCGCGACCAACTCCGCTACGAACTCTTTCATCCGTTCGGCTTGTGCGTTCATTTCCTCGGATGCCGAAGCTGATTCCTCCGCATTGGCGGCATTTTGCTGCACCACCCTGTCCATTTCACTCACAGCCTTGTTAACCTGCTCGATACCCTGAGCCTGTTCCTGAGAGGCCGCTGAGATTTCACCGACCAGTTCGCCGGATTTGCCAACGCTGGCGGCCACCTGGCGAAATTCCTTATCAGTTTTCTCTACCAGTTCCGAACCTCCCTTTACCCGCTTAACAGTACCTTCGATGAGGTGGGCGGTGTTCTTCGCTGCATCGGCCGCTCGCATCGCCAGGTTCCTAACTTCATCGGCCACCACGGCGAAACCGGCTCCAGCCTCACCAGCGCGGGCAGCCTCGACAGCCGCATTGAGCGCAAGCAGATTTGTCTGGAAAGCGATTTCGTCGATTGTTTTTATAATTTTGGAAGTTTCTTCGCTCGCTCTGGATATTTCGCTCATAGAGGCAGTCAGCTCTTCCATTGAATGCCTGGCCTGTGAGACTGTCTCTTTGGTGCTCACCATCAGATGGTTCGCCTGATCGGCGTTATTGGCGTTTAGTTTGGTCATGGCAGCCATTTCTTCCAGAGATGATGAAGTCTCTTCAATAGACGCCGCCTGTTCTGAAGCTCCTTCGGCCAATTGCCGGCTGGCGGAGGCAACCTGGCCGGATGATGCACTGACTTGGTTCGCCCCTTCAATTAGCCCGTCGATGGATCTTCTCAGCGAAATGTTTATGGATCTGGAAATGAGAAAACCGAGACCGCCAAGGAGAAGAACACCTCCCAGCGACACGGCCAGACTAACCCTGCCGGCAGCCCTGTTGCTGTTCTCAATGATTGAATTCGAAGCTTCGGATATTTTCTTTGACTTTTCTTGAACCTGCGCTGCAGTAAGTTGCAGCGGTTGTCTCAATCCGTTGTTATTGTTCCATTGATCGAAAATCGTGTCTTCCAGTTGCGCGATTTTCGCTATAACACCTTCAGAAACCGCCCAGGTTTGTTGAAAATCGCTAAACTTGATCGTCTTCAATATTACAGTGATGTTGTTCTTTTTTAATGTCCACTTCTTTTCAATAGCCTGCCGCGTCTGCTTATACTTTGCAATGTCCCCATTAAGGAGCAGGTCCTGAACATTCATCACTCTGTCTGATCCAAGAATCACGACGTCATTGAGTTCTTTTCGCAATCCGTTCTTGTCATTTCCCAGATACTCCCCCTGTGTGAAAAGCATCGCCTCTTCCAATTCTATGGCATCGAGGATCTTTTTCAGATTCATGTTCACCGAACCGATTCCGGTCAAAAGGTCTGCTTTGGCCTTGCCTATAACTCTTAGCCCCTGGGCCGCCTGCTGAAAAATACGGGCATGCTCCTCTTCCGATTTGGACATAGCTGCTGCATCGTCGCCTATCCCGGCGCCCACATCAAACGACTTTATTTCGCTCAGGGCCGAATTAAGTTTTTTCCTGTACTCGTCAAGGCCGGATAACTCGGCTGAATCAAGCCCATTCATGAATTTTTCCTCCAGCATCATTATTTGAACGATGCTGGTTTCAGCAGCCTGGCTCTGCCGCAACACCTTAATGTACTTATCTTTTTGCAGCTCGGAATATTTCGAAAATCCTGAAATGCCAGCCACACCTGCTACCCCTAGAAACATCAAAATGAAGATTTTGGTGCGAATGCTTGATAATTTACACCACCTGAGCATCGACATCATTTTCTCCTTCAGCGGATGGGCACGGATGCCGGGCACGCAAGCGTCCAATCAGTCAATAAGACGCGCAGACGCCCGGCATATCCTCGAAGGTCGCTGTGAACACGGGCTAGTCCGACCGGAAAGACCTACTGGTAAATTCCGGCGCAGAGCATAACCGATTGTCCCGGCGCCCTGTATACATACGTCGTTTTAGGTGACGGCGTTTTCTCATTTGGCTTCGGCCACATGTAATCGACCCAACCTTCACCCGGCGTGTTTGCAACAGCGATATACTCGCTGACGAACATTTTGCCGCTCACGTCTTTCAGGCCCGATAATGTTTTCCCGACCAAATTCGGCACAACCGGATGCGCCAGGCACTTCCCCTCCATATCCAGCACGAAGACATAAGAATCTTTCCAGACAAACGGTCCTTTCGCATCCTGAATTTTGGCCAGGGCCGCCTCGATCCCGATATCCTTTATCAATGCAGCCGCCTCTTTGCACTTGGCCATGCACTCATCCTTTGTGGCCTTCTCTTCAGCATTCCCAAAGCCGATACCGAACACCAACAGCAAAGCTACACATACCAGGACAAATGATGCTTTTTTCATTTGGCTGCTCCTCTGATAGACAAACTGCATGGTTTATGGTTGTCAAACGTTGATGCTACGCTCACTCTGGGTATTCTCTCTAAGTGCCCACCTCCATATGAGTCAATTTTAAATCACTTCACTCAGACGGGAATGACTGTTGAACCGTGGGTCTCGCTTTATTTATCGGTGCTCTACGGGCCAAACTTAAGTAAAATATCGATATAACCCTGGAAAAAGAGGAATGCCGCCGTGGAAGGCGGCGCTCATCATTGGGTGATGATTGGACACCGGGTCTCTCGGTGAGAACATTGTCCCATCCCAGACGTAGTATATCGGCCAGCCACTCTGGTTCAGGTATGAACAGCATACTCAAAATTAGATCACCTCAACATGATCCATATTATGAAAGAGAACAGGACGCAGGAGACCTGCACTAAATCCATGACTCTGATAGCCTGCCGTGAAATGGTAATACTCATTGAATGACAGAGACAAATTTTACATGAATCTGCGCCAAAGAACACCCCTGCAGGAAGCCCATTTCCACCCTCAGATAGAAATGCCTCACCAATAGGTCAAGAGTCCACGTCCTTAGCAATACCTTGAAGCGGGCGAGGACGGGAAGAGAGATGGACAGACACGGCAATGGGCCTTGCAGGCGCATCTCCGTATCCTCCAGTCATGCAGGTTAGCCGGGCAGCGCTCGGGTGAGCGTTATGGCATGGGCCTCGGATGCCCCGCCCTTCCTTTTCAGGATCGCTGCACATTCATTTAGGGTCGTACCGGTAGTGAAAACCGTGAATGTAGTTTGCTATCCATTGTTTCTTTTTGATGTTGCAGGATTTTTGCTGCTTTATCAATCTCTGGATTTTTTTACAGGGCGCTGATTGAGATCGGTTCCTCTGATTTGTCGCCAAACCAGCCTTCGAAGCTGCCGATTTTTCCGTACGCAACGAAGTGGAATTCTTTTTTCTTCGATCGGAGGTTCAAATCCTTTCGTCCCGACTCAGTTTAGGATGGCCTCTTTTATTCAGCTTGTTACGCAATTTTTCATCCTTTGGCAGTTGACAGGGATCAATGCCGATGTTAAGTTGAGCCTAACAAAGTTAGGAAAGNNTGCTTGCAAGTGGTTCTATGTTCAGCGCCCGGTCGGAAGTGATAATAGACAAAGATGTCAGCACCAATTCGAACATTCCGTATGTGTTGCCCGCTGATGGAGGTCTTGGCTAATTCAGCATGGATAAGTGTTTTTGATGATTTTATTCAAAACCCTGTAACCGGGCATTCAGAAGATGCAAAGGTGCCTGACCCCAAGGCGTCCCGGCGGCAACAGACCCTGCCAAGCGACAAAAGCAGACCCCCTGGGTGAAATGGCCCAGGGGGTCTACTTCATTCAAGACGGGTTTTGCATGTTGAGGATTTTACATGCAACCGCCCGTTTCTCTGCTTCTTCGATACCCCCTGGCGCATGGTCGCGCGCTTTGTGCTGCGCAGGAATAAAGGTGAGGGCAGGCGCCGAGGGCCGAGGAATGATGAAGTCCGAGCAGGTTGGCCTTTTGAAGGAGCATGTGCTGATCACATGTCAGGGGAAATACTGGCTAACAAATTGGCTGACAAAAGGCCCCCCAAAACCCTATTTTTGGGTAGTCTGATTTTGAGGATTATTTCAGCTAATCTTTGAGCTGCTTCTCGGGAAGAGTGACAATGAACGTTGCCCCATCGCCCGGACTGCTCGTGGCTGTGATGCACCCATTGTGGCGTTCGACTATCTTGCGGCAGATGGCAAGTCCCATCCCGGCGCCTCCATAGGCGCTCATGCCGTGAAGACGCTGGAATAAGGCAAAGATGCGATCGAGAAACTGCTCATCAAAACCAATGCCGTTATCCTCAACAAAAACCTGGTATGCCTTCCCTTCAGGGCGATCATCTCCTTCTCTATACACGCCGCCAGGTTTGGCATAAATCTTTATGACGGGATTTTCTTCGCCGTGAAATTTCAATGAATTAATAATGATATTCTGAAAGAGCTGGCGCATCTGGATGGGGTCAGCTTCGATGGCCGGCAGGTCCCCCACCTCAATGCGCGCGCCCGACTCTTCAATGAGCACCTCGATGTCGCTCATCACCTCCCTGACCAGGAGTGTCAAATCAGTAGTGGTAAAGGGGTTCGAACTCCTTCCCGTTCGAGAAAATTCCAGGAGTCCCTTGATCATCTCCGACATGCGCTTCGCAGCTCTGGTTATGCGCTCAAATAAATCTCGGCCGGTACTGTCAAGCGTCCCCGCGTGTTTATCTTTGATCAGGTGGGCGAAGGTCTGGATTTTTCGAAGGGGCTCCTGCATGTCATGGGAAGCAATGAACGCAAAGTCATGGAGGTCCCGGTTACTGATCTCAAGCTTGTCAGCATAAACTTTGAGTTCTCTTTCTCCACGCTCGCGCTCGGCTATTTCGAGCTTCAGAAGCTCATTGGCGTTTCTAAGTTCGCAGGTGCGGTCATCCACGCAGCGCTCCAGTTCATCATGAGCGTTTTGCAAGACCTGTTCCGCCTTTTTGCGCAGAGTGACGTCGCTCATATTTGTCCTGCACAGCCCTGCGCCGTCTTCCCCCTCCATGTATATGCTCTCGATCCGCGCATAGAATTGCTCGCTGCCTTTCGGAGACAACCTTACTTCAGCAATCTGCCTTTCACGCTTATCAAAAATCGCGTTGAGGTGAGAGAGAAACTCCTCTTTATCCGGCTGGAAAACAGAATATTGAAAATGCTTGCCAATCAAACGCCCTCTCTCGATACCAAGTTGTCTGGCTGCAGTCAGGTTTAGATCAACGATTTGGCCGTGTCTATTCAGGGTCAGGTAGCCAACAGGAGCAAAATCGTAGAGGTCGGCATATCGTGAGCGTGAAATTTCGAGGTCGTTTTGTACCCGCAGGAGTTCTTCATTTTGCATCTCGAGTTCGATCTGATGCACCCGCAGTTCATGAATAAGGGAGTTTGCATCTTCCAGGCGTGTATCACCCGGTCTGCCGGGGTCGGATTTCAGGCTTTCCTCGGCTCGCGTTCGCAGATTTTCGGGACCTTTGGGGCCTCTCTTGCTTTTCATTATCAGAACCTCCAGAAAAGATGAGTATGCCAGATTGACCCCATTACACCGCGATTCGTATTCAGTGGCTCGGATTTTTCAGCTTCCTCAGCTCTTATTCCATCTCCTGACATTATGAGTTCCCCGCCGCCCGCTGTCTTTCCAAATCATGCATGTGCACGAAATACAAACCATTTTCTCTGGACTACCCTTCTGCTTCCGAAACAGCGGTGTCCACCCTCCATGTTGCTCGCTTCTTGCTCAGCATGGTCTCGGCGGCCTTCCTCAACGTGACCGGCAATAAATTTGTGTATGATAACAGCAATCATTCCTGTTAGAGATGCTATGCTATAGTAATGTCTTCACCCCGAGTCAGCTTGAATCGGTAATATCTTCGATTGAGAGCAGAATCATGCCTGGGCCACCACCCTCCCCCGGAATCAGGTGGGCGCTGAGGAACATCTTCAGAAAGCCGATTCCCGGAAAATCGTGTTCGACCTCAAAGTGATCAACAGAGTTGTTGTTGGGTATGATTTTTTCCAGGAGTTCCCGAAGTCTCCGGATATTCCATTGGCCGTTTCCAAGATCATAGACGCGCTTGTTCTCCGTTTCACCCCGCATTGTCCTGAACTTGCGGCAGAATTGGGCGTTCGCGGAGATTACGTTAAGGTCCGGATCGAGAACCAGCAGAGGCACGCGCACGGTCTCCACGATTCTTTCGGCGAAGTTTTTGGCCGNNGGCCCGCTTTCGATCCGTCACGTCAATGAAAGTGATCACCTCTCCATCTATTACATTTTCTTTGGTCCGGTAGGGCAAGATACGCATTAAAAACCATCTGCCGTCTTCAGCCATCACCTCGGTTTCCTTTGCCTGGAGGGTATCGATGACCGTCTGCGCATCTTTATACAGATCCGGGTACGATATTTTGGTGGTCAAATCCCAGATGGGCCTTCCAACATCTGTTGGGATGAGGCTGAAGAGTTTCGTCATTGAGGGGGTGAAACGCTTGATCTCAAGATGGGCATTAAGGAAGATGGTCCCGATTTCAGTACTCGCGAGAAGATTATTGATATCGTTGTTGAGATCGGACATCTCCCCTATTTTGGCCTGCAGTTCGGAGTTGACCGTAAGCAGCTCTTCGTTTGTGGACTGGAGTTCCTCCCTGGCGGTCTCCATCTCTTCGTTCATGCTCTGGAGTTCTTCGTTGGCGGACTGCAGCTCCTCATTTGCCGACCTGAGTTCCTCATTGGCTGCCTCATGTCCTTCGATTGTGGCCTGGAGGTTGTCGCGGGTAGCCTGAAGCTCTCGTTCGATCTCCCCGATGCATGAATCGGTTCCCTCGCCGGACTTCTTCGCATAGCGTCTATGGGAGTACGGTCTGTCAATAAATACCAGCAGAACGAGCTTCTGAGTATCTGATGGCGTCTGCAGTGGGCGAATCGTGATATCGACCGTTCTCGCGCGCCCCTCCAGCTTTAGCCGCAATCCGTGAATAACGGAAGATTCCCCATCGAGGATCGCTCTGTTGATCGCGGTTGGCAGCCGGTGGCGCAACGGGTCGGCGACAATCTTGAGAATATTGGAACTCGGCTCCCCCCTGGGATAGAGCAGGTACCTGTCCGTCGGTCCCTGAGAATAGATCACGTCAAGTTTTTCATTAATTAAAACGCTGGCCGGTGCATACTGATCCAGTACGATTCTTTCCAAGAATTCTCTGACGCCTGCCACTTTGAGATCATGCCTTTCCCGATTTGCCCGACCGGTGCGAATAAACTCACCCGAGGACAAAGCAGGGGCGGCTTGCCGGGCGAGAAGCTTCTTTGCCCTGAAGATCTTTGCCTTTACATCCACAGGTGAGAAAAGGTCGGAGAATACCCCGATCGATTCCGATGTCCCTAAAAAGAGATACCCGTTTTCACTCAGCGTAAAATGGAAAAGGTTCATTATCTTCTTTTGCAGAGGCGGGTCCATGTAGATGAGCACATTTCTGCAACTGATCAGGTCCAGCCTTGGGAAAGGAGGATCCGCCACAAGGTCCTGGACGGCAAATACAATTGAATCGCGAATGTCTTTCTTTAGCCCGTAGCCCCCGTCCTTCTTGATTAGGAAACGCTCCAGGCGCTCCGGCGAAACCTCCGAGGCGATTGTTTCGGGATATACGGCGACCCTTGCGCGCTGGATAGCTTCGGGGTCCACGTCGGTTGCAAAAACCTGAAGGGGGATGCGCCTGTTAAGCTTATCCATCGCTTCCATAAAGAGCATCGCAATCGAGACAGCTTCCTCTCCCGTGGCGCATCCCGGCGCCCAGACACGCACCGGCGACCCATCCCGATGGTTGGCAAGGACCTGAGGAATCACGCCGGCAGCCAGAACTTCAAACGCGGGCGGGTCTCTGAAGAAGCTCGTCACCAGGATCAGCAACTCTTTAAAGAGTCTATATATTTCAGCATGGTTCTCCTGGAGATAACGCTGGTAGTCTGCGACGTGTTCGATCTTGTGAACGGCCATGCGGCGCCGGATTCTCCGATGGATGGTGCTCTTTTTGTATCCGGTGAAATCCCTGCCGGTAACAGAGCGAATAAGCATCAAGACCTTCTGCACGTAACCGCCAAATTGCTTCTCCTCGGTCTGGAGCTTTCCAGGAGGTTTGAGGTAGGGTTGCTCTGCATAGCTCAGCAACTCCTGAGGGATTTTTTCAACGGGCAGAATGTGGTCTACAAAACCGCCCTCTATGGCGCTCCTTGGCATCCCATCGTATTTTGCACTCTTTGGGTCCTGGACAATGCTCATTCCGCCTGATTCCTTAATTGCCTTGAGCCCCAGGGAGCCGTCACTACCCGTTCCTGAAAGAATGACGCAAAGGGATCTCTCCCCCTGGTCCCGGGCAAGAGAGCGCAGGAAGTAATCGATAGGTAGGCTGATCCCTCGTGTCTTGACAGGGTCTGTCAGTTGAAAAACACCGTTGAAGATGCCGACGTCCTTCCCGGCAGGATTGAGATAAACGCGGTTTGGTTGGAGCCTCATCTCGTCGCCCGCATCCAGAACTTCCATTTGCGTGTGCTTTTGCAGGATAGCCCCCAGCATGCTCTTGCCTGTAGGGTTCAAGTGCTGGATGACCATGAAGGCCATGCCTGGGTCAGGCGGCATGTGGTCGAAAAAATCCTCAAGCGCTTCGAGCCCGCCAGCGGAAGCCCCAAGAGCGACGATAGGGAAGGATTTTTCCGCAGTTTCGCTTTCCGGTGGCGCCTGCGTAATTTCTTCCATCATGGTTCCCTCATCATCATCCAAAATAAATTAAGCAAGCTACGATGAACGGCCAACGGGAGTTCCCCTGTTGAAAGGGCATTGTCTCATATCGTGGCGAAGGGCTTTCGTGCCTGGTCGAAACAAATGAAAGACAGCAAGGTTAAGACTACTTGCACCTCAGGCGCAGCGAAAAAGAACAATTTCACTTTGAATGATACCACGCTGGCTTCCAAATTATAAATCATAATTAGCGGTTTTCATCCGGCAGCCCTGATAAGCGCCAAGAAAGGACCATCCAAAACGCCCGGATTTCTTGAGGCGAGACGGTTAATCTCTATGTTGCAAGTAGTGTTCCGGGATGCTAAACTCCAGCGCTAATCAGGCTCCCGTTCTATATCAACATTTCTTCATCCCAATGGCCCTGTGTCACCAGCAATTTAAGATTTAAGGCGCACCACATCTCTCACCATTATCCCAAAGGACGCAATGAAACCCGATAGCCGCTACTCCATGGGCGAGCATAAAGTCGACTTGATACTTGAAACGCTTCGAGGTCGTTCGCAGGGGATATTGCTCCCCGAAAACGAACGGTTGCTAAAAGGTATATGTGATGATCTCGCCAATGCTCTGGAAGAGCTTCGCGCCGCACATGAAGAGGTCGATGCGCAACGGGAAGAACTGGCTGAAGCCTGTCGAAAGGTGCAGCGGGAACATCAGAGGTATGTCGAGCTTTTTGAGGATGCTCCTGACGGATATATCGTAACCGATCTACATGGGGTTATAGAGCAGGCTAACCTCGCCACCGAGGAACTCTTTGATTCCCCACGAGACTTCATCGTTGGAAAGCCATTGGCTCTTTTCGTGAACAAAGAGGATAAAACAGCCTACTTCCAGCGGTTAAACGAAATGGATGCTCTCGAGATCGCAAGAGATTGGGAGCTTCGTTTCCAACCCTGGAAAGGAGAGCCCTTCTGGGCATCGGTAAACATCGCCAAAGTCCAACTCTCGGAGCGCGAAGGCATCAGTTTGCGGTGGCTCATCCGCGACATCTCGAACCGCAAGAAGTCGGAGGAGGTTCTCAGGCGCTATGCGTTATCGGCCAGCCATGGTCGCGACATCATTTTATTTATGCGACCTGACGATGGCCGCATCCTTGAGGCGAACGCCGCTGCCGTCCAAGCTTATGGATACGGCTATGAAAAGTTGCTGACGATGACGATCCACGACCTGCGGGCGCCCGACACCCGGATGCTGACTATCGAACAAATGGCTGAAGCGGAAAGCCGGGGCATCCTCTTCGAGACTGTTCACAGGCGCAGGGACGGCAGCATATTCCCGGTGGAGGTCAGTTCGAGGGGCGAGACAATCGAAGGCGCACGCACCCTGATAAGCGTGGTCCGCGACATCACCCAGCGCAAGCGAACTGAGAACCTTATCAAGGTGCGTCTAAGCCTGCTGGAATTCGCAACATCTCATTCTGTCGAGGAGTTGCTTCAGAAAATACTGGATGAAATTTGCGCACTGCTCGGCAGCCCCATAGGATTCCTCCATTTTGTGGAAAACGATCAGAAGACGCTTTTACTCCAGGCGTGGTCCACGCGAACGGTCGAGGAATTCTGCGGCGCGGAGAGCAAAGGCACACATTATCCAATAGATAAGGCGGGGGTATGGGTGGACTGTTTTCATGAAAAGCGCCCGGTAATATACAACGACTACTCCGCATTGCCTCATCGAAAAGGCCTGCCCGACGGACATGCCCCTGTCATCCGGGAACTCTCCGTGCCTATCATGAGGCTCGGCCGAGTTGTAGCCATACTCGGCATCGGGAACAAACCCGAGGATTACACCCAAGAAGACATCGAAGCGGCATCCTACCTGGCTAACGTGGCCTGGGAAATTGCAATGCGCAAATTTGCGGAGGAGGAATTAGAGAAGGCATACAAAAAACTCAACGCGGTCTTCGAGAGCATAACGGACGGGTTCCTGGCGGTTGACAGGGAGTGGCGTGTCACCTATCTCAACAAGTCCGGGGCCGAACTGCTCGGCATAAAACGGGAGGACCTGGTAGGCGGCGTTCTTTGGGAGCTCTTCCCGGATGCGGTCAACCTGGAGTTTTATTCCCGTTATCATTACGCGGCAGAATCCAATTCAGCCGTTCACTTCGAGGAATACTACCCAAGCCCCCTCAATAAATGGTGGGAATGCCACGCATATCCATCCTCCGGGGGATTATCCGTTTACTTCAGGGATATCACCGAACACAAGCTCATTGAAGACACTCAAGTCTTCCTGGCCCAGTCTGGCCGGGTAGCCTCCGGCGAGGACTTCTTCGAATCGCTGGCGCGATACCTGGGCCAGAGCCTTGGAATGGACTTTGTCTGCATCGACCGGCTGGAGGGAGACCTCCTGTCCGCTCGGACTTTGGCTGTTTACTCCGATGGCAGGTTTGAGGATAACGTGACCTATACCCTGCAAGATACCCCCTGCGCCGAGGTGGTGGAAAAGAAAATTTGTTGCTTTCCAGAGGGCGTACGCCGTTTGTTCCCCAGGGATGCGGCGCTGCAGGAGATGAAGGCTGAGAGCTATGCCGGAACCATCCTCTGGGGTTCGAAAGGACAAGCGATTGGACTCATAGCGGTCATTGGGCGACAACCCCTGTCGAACCCCCGCCTGGCTGAATCGATGCTCCAACTGGTGGCGGTACGCGCCGCCGGAGAACTCGAACGCAAGTGGACCGAGGAGGCGCTGCGCGACTACCAGTCTCGGCTCGATCTTGCGCTGCGCTCCGCTCAGATGGGTGTGTGGGACCTTGATTTAATGGAAAACAAACGTCGTTATGACGATCAGGTCTGTCATCTTCTGGGCGCCGAACCGGCTGAATTCACCGGAACTGCGGACGAATTCTTCAAAGCGGTGCATCCTGACGACCGTCAAATGATCAAGGAGGCATTAGCCAGAACCATTGAACAGGATGTGCCCTATGAAACGGAGTACCGATCTGTCTGGCCGGATGGAAGCGTCCATTACATCACTGCCCGTGCAAAATTGTTGTGTAATGAAACAGGTCAGCCAGTGAGGATTAACGGGCTTATCTGGGACACTACCGAGCGCAAACACATGCAGGAGGAACTCAGAAAGTCCCGTGATGAGCTTGAATTGCGGGTTAAGGAAAGAACGGAGGAATTGCGCCAGGCCGGGAAGCGACTCAGAGCGCTCGCCTCTGAACTACTGAATTCAGGAGAAAATGAGAGGAAGCTCATAGCTCAGGAAATTCACGATGGCCTATCTTCCCAGCTTGCGGCAATAAAGTTTTGCCTGGAGCGGGAATTGTGCGCAGACCGGGATGCACCTCAGAGCTGCGAAAGCATAAGGCAGGCTTGCGCCATGATCCAGGACGCCATGGAGGAAACCCGGCGCATCATGGCTAATCTGAGACCCTCGGTTCTGGATGATCTGGGAATCCTGCCAACCATAACCTGGCTCTGCCGGGAGTTCCAAAAAATCAATCCGTCAATTGATCCTGTTATCATATTTGAAATATCTGAGGAGGACGTCCCGGCCCGTATCAAGACAGTGATTTTCCGCCTGCTGCAGGAGGCCCTTAACAATATACGTAAGTACAGCCGAGCCGACCGGGTCGAAATTTCCTTGAGAAGGATCGGCTCCTTAATCGTTTTCCATATCAGTGACAACGGTCAGGGCTTCAATCCCAGGAAGGCGCCGTCCGGAAAGAAAATGGGGCATGGCTTCGGCCTGAGAGGGATGCTGGAGCGGGTGGAGCTATCAGGCGGTAAATGTGATGTGAAGTCCTCACCCGGCAAAGGAGTTTCAATCTGGGCCGAGTGGAGTCTGAAGTCCTGAGATGTCCTCTGTTTGGTGATCACAGCGATATCATCCATGAAACCTGTCCCTTTCATACCAAGTTGCGCTCAAGTTGAAGNNTCATCCATGAAACCTGTCCCTTTCAGTGCTCTTTCGGTTGATCCAGCCAACTTTCACCAATAAAGCCACGACACAAAGCAAGACCACCGCAGCCAATCTCTTCGCAAATCCGCGAATGTTTCGTATAACTGCGAATATCATCGAGCCTACCCAAGGTTATTACCCATAGCTTCCATTCTGAATATCCTGTCTGACATCCCGTAACTCCTTTGATTTTATCTTGAAACAGTTTTAACCGTATCGGAATAGTCGGCAAGGCACATATGTTGCTCTAGCC